>PLIU01000203.1 GCA_003140095.1 Verrucomicrobiales bacterium
CATCCAGATGAAATGACCCTGGGAGGCTGCCGGGAATGCCCACGTTCTGCTTGGCATCGACACGAGGCATCGGCTAATTTGGGAGGGTGACAGAAGTGCTGAGATTCGTGGGAATTCTGAACGCAGCGGTCTGGTGCGGTTCGGCCATTTTTCTCACCATCGGTTTGCCGGCGGTATTTTCCCCGGAGTTGAAGAAACTGCTGACGGCACCGGGGGTGGGTTTCGCGGCGGAGGCGGTGGTGGCGCGTTTTTTTTTGCTGCAATACTGGTGCGGGGCCATCGCGCTGGCGCATTTGTTGGCGGAGTGGCTTTATGGCGGGCGTCCGGTGCGGCGCCTGAATCTGGCGCTGGTGCTGGCCATGTGGATGGTGGCGCTGGCGGGTGGATTGTGGGCGCAGCCGAAAATGCGGGAGTGGCACGCCATCAAATACTTCGGCAAGACAATCGAACTGCAAACGCAGGCCGGCCAATCCTTCGCGCTTTGGCACGCGGCTTCGGAATCGGCCAATCTACTGGTCATTGGGGGGTTGATTCTTTACCTGTGGCGTGTCAGTCTGCCCCCTGCGAGCCCGCGCTTTGGCGGTTTAGGTAAAATCCGGGGTTGACAAATGGCCGTTTTTACTAATAGTTAGAGGTTGGATAAAATGGCGTCGCTTAAGGGCGCGAGTGAAAGAGATAATGAATTATGATTTCAAATGAACGTCCGTCGCATCACGGCGGGTACCGGTCCTACAGTGCCGGTCCACCCAAGCCGCCGGTGAACGAGGACACCTTAAAAACGGAAAAGATTCAGATCGAACGGAAAACTTTTATTTTCACGTTGAAAGAGAATCCTCGGGGCCGCTTTCTTCGCATCACCGAAGATGTCAACGGCCGCCGTGACAATGTGATCATCCCGTCCACTGGTCTGGAAGAATTTCGCAAGGTCTTGGACGACATGGCCAAGGCCTCCGCCGAAATGCCGACCAAGATTGCATAACGGGAGCTTTCCGCGCCGGGCGCTTTTTTGGGGGAGGCCGGGTTGAGTCCGCGCCAACGTCAATTTAGTGTTTTCCCCGTGCCCGCAGAGCCTTTGGGCGCGCGTCGTCGGGCTTTGGCTGCGCCGACGCGAGGAGCGTCTCCCCACAGGCTTTCGAGGTCGTATTTCTCGCGCACATCGGCGCGCATGACATGCACGATGACGTCGAAGTAATCCAACACCTGCCAAGCGGCGCTGGCATCGCCCTCCACGTTGCGCGGGCGCAGATGGTGAGCCTGGCGCAATTGGTCGATCACCTCGTTGACGATGGCGCGCAGGTGCGGTTCGCTGCCGCCAGAGACAATGACGAAATAATCCGTCACTGAGGAGAGCTTGCGCACGTCAAGAATAACGGCGTTTTCGGCTTTTTTATTTTCGGCCAGCTTGCGGCAAAGAAGGGCCAGTTTTTTGGATTCCATTTTTGGGTAATTTAGCGCAAAGGGTTCAAAGATAAAGCCGATTGTTGGCCAGCGCTTCGGCCACGGCGGGCGGGGTCAAGTGTTCGACTGGCAGTCCTGCCTTGAGGCGCGCCCGAATTTCCGAGGAAGACACGCCCAGCGGCACGCCGCGCAGGACGCGCCCGCTAAATGGCGCGGCCAACTCCGCCGGCCCGTCGCCCGGCCGCGGGATGACCAGGAATTGGACCTGGCGCGCCAGTTCCCCGGCTTCGCGCCAGAGGCGCAACTGCGCTGTTTGGTCCGCGCCTATCAAATAGAATAATTCCGCGGCGGGATACGTCCGGGCGTAGGCCCGCACGGTGTCAATGGTGTAGGAAGGTCCGCCGCGCCGGATTTCCTGGTCATCGACTTCCGCCGTCGTGTCGCCTGCCAGGGCCAGACGCAGCCAGCGCAACCGCTCCGCCGCCGGGGCCGGTTGGGCCTCGGGCTTGAAGGGGGACTGCGCGGCGGGGATGAAAAACAGCCGCGCCAATCCGGCTTCCTCGCGCGCCGCCCGCGCCACGAACAAATGTCCCAAATGAACCGGATCAAACGACCCGCCGAAAAGGCCGATTTTCATGCAATCTGGGGTACGTTCAGCAGCATCGGTTGATTCCTTCAAATCGCTTTCGCGCCACCTGCAAATAAGCGTGGACGCGAACTTGTTTGACCTTCGCGCAACCGCAGACCCGCTCCTGCGCCCGATCGACCGCAGCTTGGCCGGACCACTCCCGCGCCAGCAACAGCGCCAGTAGCAGCAGGCTGCCCAGGCCGCGCGGTCTGGCCTCGGCCATTGCGTAGCCGGGCAACCAAACCGGCGCCGTTTCGGTCAGGCGCGAAATCCTTTGCCGCGCCAGCAACAGAATCCACTCCCGCGCACTGAGGGTGAAAATGGCCAGAATCATCACCAGGAAGCCGCCGGTTACCGCCGCGTCCAGCAACCAGTTGAAGTGCAAGCGCGGATTCGCCGCGTCAGCCCCGGCCGCGGCCAGGAAGCCGATCCTGGGGTCCGGATGCCAAATCTTTTCAACCCCAGCCGTGACCGTGACCGCCAACAGCCAGAGCAAGGGGACCAAAGTGATCCCGGCGAAGACCGGGCGGCCGGCGACGGGGTCTTGCAGTTGCATTTTCAGGATGACGGTGGTGGCCAGACAAAAGGCGATGACCGCCAGCAACTGGTTGGCGATGCCAAAAAGCGGCCATAGTGAATTGATGCCGCCCAGCGGATCGCGCACACCCTGAATCAAAAACCAGCCCCACGCCGCGACGATCAGAAAGCTGGCCAGCCAGGCCGGACCCATCCTTCTGGTTTCCCCCAGCGGCTTCCAGAACTGCCCCAGAACATCCTGCAGCAAATAGCGCCCGACCCGCGTGCCCGCGTCCAATGTGGTCAAGATAAACAAAGCCTCGAACATAATGGCGAAGTGATACCACAAGTCCAGGCCAACCCCGCGCGTGACGCCGGCGAAAACCGAGGCCATCCCGACGGCCAATGTGGGAGCGCCGCCCACGCGGCCAAAGAGCGTCTTTTCCCCAACCGAGTCCGCCAAGCCGTTCATCTGCTCCAGGCTGGCGTCGTAACCCAGGCCCGAGACTTTGGCGACCGTCTGCGCCGGAGCACCCTTGATGTTCATGCTGAAATAAACGGCCGGATCCAGCGAGCAGGCGGCGATGAGCGCCATGATGGCCACCAGGGATTCAAGGCACATGGCGCCGTAGCCAATGGCCCGCGCATGTCCCTCCCGCGCAAGGATCTTGGGCGTCGTCCCGCTTGAAATCAGCGAGTGGAATCCCGAGATGGCGCCGCAGGCGATGGTGATGAAACAAAACGGGAACAATTTGCCGGCGAAAACCGGCCCGTGGCCGCTGGCGCCGAAAGGCGTGAGGGCGGGCATTCGGATTTTGGGCAGGAGGACAAGAATTCCCAAGGCCAGCAGAAAGATCGTGCCCAGTTTCATGAAGGTGCTCAGATAATCTCGCGGCGCCAGCAGCAGCCAGATCGGCAGGACGCTGGCGGCAAAGCCATAGATGATCATCCCCCAGGCCAGCGGTTCAGCCTGCAACGACAACCATCCCGCCCAGGCGGGATGCCGATAAACCCATTGCCCTCCCCACACCGCCAGCAGCAACAAAACCACGCCGATAGCCGAGGCCTCAAAGACCTTCCCCACCCGCCAGCCACGAAGATAGCCGCCCATAAAAAGCGCGATGGGAATGGTGGCGCCCACAGTAAACACGCCCCAAGGACTTTCGGCCAACGTATTGACCACCACCAGCGCCAGGACGGCCAGCAAAATGACCAGAATCGAAAGAATCGCCAGCAATGCCACAAAGCCGGCGGAGGAATTCAATTCGTCCTTGACCATTTGCCCCAGCGACCGTCCGTCCCGCCGCAGCGAACAAAACAAAATGACAAAGTCCTGCACCGCTCCGCCCAGCACGACGCCGATGAGAATCCACAACGTGCCGGGCAGGTAGCCGAATTGGGCCGCCAGCACCGGCCCCACCAGCGGCCCCGGGCCGGAAATGGCCGCGAAATGATGGCCGAAGACGATCCATTTATTCGTTTTGACAAAGTCCTTGCCATCGTCATGCACCTGGCATGGTGTGGCCCGGCGGTCGTCGAGCATCAAGACACGGGCGGCGATCCACTTGGAGTAAAAGCGATAGCCAATGGCGTAAGTACAGAGTGCGGCCGTCAGGATGTAGATGGAATTGATTCCCTCTCCGCGACGCGAGGCCAGGGCCAGATAGGCCCAGGCGCCAAGCGCCACGATGCATAGCCAGAGCAACCGGGCAACGACTTTTTTCACCGGGCGCATGATAGGATGGCGGCGTCGGGATTCAACTTTTCAATAAAACGTAACCTTGGGGCGCGGTGAGAAGGCTAAGCGCGCCATCGAGGCCCTAGACGTCCTTTCCCGCAGCATCCGTAGCAGCCAATACACGGCCGCGGCCGCGATCAGATGTTTAAGGGTGTGGCCGCTGATCCATCCTGTCAGCGCGTATATCCACCCGTCCAGCCGCTCGGCGACTTTCGCCAAAATATAGAGACCGGTCACGACCAACAGGTCCCCGCTGCGCGTATAACTGGGCGGAAACATCAGCAGAAGCCATCCGATGAGGAAGATCGAAAAATACTGCGCGGCCATGTACGGCCAGAGGTTCCCTGTCCAGCGCCACCACGCCACGCTTAACGCGCCCGCGGCCACCAACGGCCACAACAACCGCGTTCCCACATTAACGGAAATCCGCTCCGCAATCATGGCCGAGAGCAGCGACATGAAGGCCAGGGTCATCGGCAGGCGGTCCCAGGCCAGCGTGGTGTCCCGCGGCGCCCAGTGGTAATAAGCGGAGCCGAAACAAGTGCCGCAGACGCCCAGGAAAAACACCACGTAGGCGGTTCGTTCGCGCGGCTCTATGAAATGATCGTATGCTTCCAGATACCAGAGACCCAGCAAGCCGGCCACCAGGAAGCCCGCATTGGAAGCCACATTGAGGCAGTTCGGAATGCCGGCCAAAGTCCGGCCATCGGCGAATTGATGATACGACTGCGGCTGCCGCAATGGCGGCAGAAGAAACGCCGCGATGGTTCCCCCCACGGCCACAGCGGCAAACACCCAGACGCGCGGACTGAACCGTCCGGTCTCCGGCAGCCGCCGCAAGGGACCGCGCAATTGCAATGTTTTTAGTGGGTCGAACAAGGAGCGATTGATAAACCAGTTGACGCCAGTCTGCAAATTAAGATTTGATGTCGCGCACTTGGAAGGCGACGCAACCGATGATCAGCAACGTGAGATTGAAGCCGAAGAGGACGCTCAGCGATTGCATGATTTCAGCCCAGGGCACGCGTTGCTCGAACATCTTTATCCAGTAATTCATGTGGTAGGTGAAAAACCAGGGCTGCAAGTCGTGGAAATAGGGTATTTCCTGGATGATCCTGCTTGTCAATAATACGGATAAGGCCAGGATGGTCGCCGCCGCCGGTTTGACGTTGAAACAGGAGAACATCAGCGCCAGGCCCATGACCGTGGCGGCGTTGGCGCTGACAATGATGGTGGCGATGGTGTAACGGCTCCATCCCTGCCCCGGCCCGAAAAGGCTGAAGATGCCCTCCATGGGCAGGAAGACGAACAAGCCTCCTGAGGGGAAAAGGCAGGAGGCGAAGGCCGCTCCCACGCCCCCGAGCGCCAGCGCCAACACGACCGAAAAAATCAGCCCGGCCAGCCATTTCACCAGCGCCAGGCGCAGCCGGGAAATCGGGCGGGCCAAAATCATGCGCAAGGTCCCGTCCTCGACCTCCTTGGCCAGCAAATCCCCGCCGACCAGCGCCACGTAGAGGGGCATCAGCAGCACGGCCACCGGAACCAGCACCGCCACGGCCATGGTCAGGTTGGAGATGTATTTCTGGCTGTCGTAGCCGAGCAATTCGAGGCGATGCACCATGTCGCGGCGCGGCCCCTGCCAGTAACGGAAGATCAGCAGGATGGAGGCGTGGGCCAGCAGAAAAGCGCCGAAGCCGATATAGGTGCGTTTCTTGCCGAACATCTTCCACAACTCGTTGCGCAATTGGTAGTAAATCATTTTTTCATCAACGACAGGTAAAAACTCTCCAGCGTCTCCTCCTCGGGCGCGATTTCAAAGACTGGTTGCCGCCGTTCGACCAGGCGCTCGACCACCTTATCCGCGCCGACTCCCTCGGCAGGCAGAATGAATTGGCCCTCGCGCTCCCGTGTAATCAGCCCGGACTCGCGCAGAATCCTGGCCGCTTCGGCGAAATTGCCCGTGCGCAGCCGCACCCAGCCGCGCGCCTGGCGGGTTTCGGCGATGCCGCCCTGAAAAACTTTGCGTCCCTGGTTCATGACGGCAATGGAGAGGCAGACCTGCTCGACTTCGACCAGCAAATGGGAGGAGAGCAAAATGGTCAGACCCAGCTCGCGATGCAGACGCTGGATGGTCTGGCGCATTTCGTGAATGCCTTCCGGGTCCAGTCCGTCCCCCGGTTCGTCCAGAATCAGCAAGGCGGGCTGCGGCAAGAGCGCCTGGGCCAGCGCCAGCCGGGCGCGCATGCCGTGCGAATAGTTTTTCACTTTGTCCATAATCCGCCCGCTCAAGCCCACCCAGTCCGCCACCTCCTGGATGCGCCGAGCGGGCGTTGGCGCGGTGTACGTGCTTAGAATCTCCAGGTTGCGCCAGCCGCTCAAGTCGTTGTAAAAGGCCGGGGCTTCGAAGATGGCGCCGACTTTTTGCAAGGCCCGCCGGCGGTCGCGGGTGACTTCGTGGCCGCAGAGCTTGACCTGTCCCGCGGTGGGCCAGACCTGGCCGAGCATCATGCCGATGGCCGTGCTTTTGCCCGCGCCGTTGTGGCCCAGCAGCCCGAAGATTTCGCCGGCCGTCACGGTCAGCGACACATCGTTCACGGCAGTGTTGCGTCCGAATTTCTTGGTGACGTTGCGCAATTCGATCATTGCGAGCCCGCGATGATGAGGAGGTTCTTGATGTGGCCGTCGGCGTAAAGGTAATTGACCGCGTGCTTGGGGCCGAGGACGGCGTGGAAGCCTTGTTTGTCAAATACAAGCGGTATCTTGGTCATCGCCAGCGAAAGGTTCAGGATCTGCAGGTGGTCGGCGTTCTGGCCATTGACCAGGCTGTTCCAAGAATAGCTTGAACCGGTTTGCTGGAAAAGGCCCTGAAGGTCCGCAGGACAGCGCAGGACCTGCGTCGAGCCGAGCGGCCCGGCCAGCACGACGTTGATGGTCGGCAGGTTAGTGGGCGCGCCGACCAGGGGGCGGTCGTACATCGTGGGCATGGTGTTCCTGTTGTCATCCACGTAAAGTTGGAGCGCGAGGCCGACTTGATGGAGGTTGCCCTGGCAAACGGCCACGCGCCCGCTTTCCTTGGCGCGGCCCAAGGCCGGCATGAGCAAGGCCGCGAGCAGGGCGATGACGGCGATGGTGACCAGCAGTTCCACCAGCGTGAACGCGCGGGCCGATGCGGGAGGGTTCCGCATCAGTGTCCTCCGCGGAACATCCGACCCGACTCCATGTTTTTCTGAATTTCCTCCAGCAATGGCGCCAACTCCGCCTTGGTCTCGGCCGAACTGCTGCCATAGACCGAGCTTGGGCCGATGGTTGTCACTTTCTGCTGCAACTCCTGGCTCAAAACGGGGGGGGCGTTGGTATCGTTTGGATCGGGCGGGTTGGATGTTGGCGGCGGATGATCGTGGGCCTGGCGCAGTTGTTTGATGGCATCATCAATGGCCTTCTGCCGCTTCTCCGATGGCTGTTGTTCAAAGGAGGCGAGCATTTGCTGGAATCCCGATGGGAGCGTGGCGTCCAGGAACCGGCCTTTTTCCTCTTCGGTCATCTCCCGAAACCATTGGGACCAGAGCCGATCGACGCGAGCCTGCCGGCGTTCTTCGGGGGGAAGGGCGTTGATCTTGTCGGCCAGATCGCGCAAGGCTTTGGCGCGGGCGGCGCCGGACAAATTGGACAAGTCGGTGCGTTGGATGTAAGCGCGCAATTTTTCGGCTGTCATTTTGAAATGATCGGAGAGGGCATAACCACCCAGGGCCGCCAGCCAAACTGCCAACAGGGCGGCGGCGGCGAACATCACGGGCCGATAGCGCGCATTCATACAGGAGAGCATAGCCGCGCAAGCGCGTTAAGGCAACCGTTCCCACTACAATTCGTCCTGCCGTTCGGTGTAAAACAACGCATAAGCCCGCTCATAATCTGACTCTTCGACCAAAATCTGCGTCGGGCGGTTGAGGTCGCCTTCGTCCGGTTCGGCCGGGTCGGCCCATTGCTGGCGGGCGGGGATGCCGTGCTTTTCGAGCATGATCAGCAATAGCTCGGCGTTGGCTAGCGGGCCTGTGTAAAAGAGCTTCACGCGAGGGCATTTGCGCGAGAGGCGCGAAACTTTTCCCGGAAAAGTTGTTTCATAGAGAGCAGTCGTGTGATATTGATTTTAGCCGCATGAAAACGCTCTTGAAAAGCTCTTTTCGGCAAAGGAGGGCTTGGATGCTGGTGGTGGTGCTCATGGCCCTGTGCTGCCGCCAGGTGTCCGCGCAGTCGTTCATGATTTCCAATTACTCCCAGTTCCTGTCCGCTGTCCAAAACACCAGCGTCAGTGTCATCACTAATTTCCAGACCAACATTACCATCACCCTGACGTCATCGGGCCAAACCATCCCGATCAGCCACACTGTCCTCATTGATGGCGGCACCAACGGCGTGGTCATCGATGGGCAGAGCTTAACGCGCCTCTTCACCGTCGCCACCAACTGCCAACTGACCATCAACAACCTGCAATTGATCAACGGCATCAGCACCAATGGCGGGGCCATTTATAGCAAAGGCACGTTGGTCATCAGCAATTGCATCATCGCCGGCAACGCGGCCACCAACGTCACCGGCGTCAATGGCCTCACCAACAGCACCGGTAACGGCGGCAACGGCGGCAACGGCGGCACGGCCCAAGGCGGCGCCATTTATAGTCGCGGTCCGGTCAGCATTTATTACTCGGTGGTGGGGACCAACAGCGCGCTCGGCGGCAACGGCGGCAGTGGCGGCAGTGGCGGCAACAGCCTTCTTTTTGGCGGCCTCGGCGGCAATGCCGGCTCCGGTGGCAGCGCCTATGGAGCGGCCGTTTACAGCAGCGGCAGCAGTAATATTTTTGTCTCCACGGAATTCCTTGATAATACCTGCACCGCCGGCGCCGCTGGCAGTGGCGGTGCGTCTGGCAGCGGCTCTTTTGCCGGCGTCGGCGGCGAAGGGGCAGCCGGGGGTGCGGCCGTGGGCGGGGCAGTCTATGTGGCCGGATCCGCGTCGGTATTTGTGACCAATTGCATTTTCGCGGAAAACACCGCCACGGCTGGCGCCAGCGGCAGCGACTCTTCGGGCAATAACAACGGCTACAACGGCGGCGCGGCCCAAGGGGGCGGCCTTTATATTTCTGGCGCTGTGACCAACGCTGACATCGAAAACAGCGTGTTTTTCGCCAACACCTGCACGGGAGGGGCCGGCGGCAGCGCCACTGTTGGAGATGTTGAGGGCGGCAACGGCGGTTCGGCCCTGGGAGGCGGGTTGGCCAGCGCGGCGGTGCTGACGATAGTCCAGAATTGCACGATGGCGACGAATACACTGGCGGCCGGAGCCGTTGGCTCTGGCACGGTCAGTGGTGCCGCAAACGGTTCCACCCAAGGATGGGACATCGGCCGCTCGGCCGGTTCGCTCAAATTGATCGGATCCGTCCTCTCGGGTGGAACCAACTCGACTGCCAATCACATGCCCAATGCTTACGGTGTGACCGATGGGGACTACAACATCAGTTCAGATGCGAGCCTGTCGCGGGCTGCCGGCGACTCCACTTTGATCAATTCGACCAATACGGATTTGGATTCCGGCTTGGCCAACTATGGCGGTCCATACATTGGGCCGGACAATCTTCTCGATCCGCCGTCCTTCCTAACCCTGGCCATTGTGGATGGCAGTGTGGCCACCAACTTTATTCCCGGAGTGCCCGGCCTGAGTTTTCCGGCAACCGATGAATTGGGAAATCCCCGCGGTTCGCCGGCCTGCGTGGGCGCCTTCGAATTGACTCCTATTACGATCGATTCCAACGCGCCTGCTCCCGACGTCACTCTCACGGATACGTCTTCAAACATAGAAACCGCCACAGGCGCCACTGCGACCATGACGGTCAACGCCGTGAACTTTGACACTAACAATACCCTGGGCTACCAATGGCAACTCAACGGCACAAATCTGCCCGAAAATAGCACTTTCATCGGCACCACCAGCAATAGTTTGACCGTCAAAGGCGTCACGGTCGCCGATGATGGAGCGTATCAGGTGGTTGTAAGCGTTTCCCTGTTGGAGAGTGCCACGACTAGTTCCGTCGTTTCGCTTGTCATCGTCAATCCGGCGGAAATCAAGACTCAGCCGGTCAGCCAGCGCGATGCGCCGAACGGATCCGTCGTGACTTTCAGCGTCACCGCCACCGGCTCGCCGCCGCCGACCTACCAATGGTATCAGGTGACGCCAGGCCTGGTGACCAACAAGCTCACCGACATCAATGAAATATCCGGTTCCACCAACAGCGAATTGACGATCGACCCGGCGACGACCAATGACGACGGCAGTTATTTCGTGGTGGTTTCAAACCCCTATCGCACCAACACCAGCGTGGAAGCCGTTCTGAATATTGTGCCGGACCTGACCAGCCCTAAAGTGGCGTTCTCTTCGCCCTCATCCGGCGCGCGCACGACCAATTCCGTCGTCACAGGCACCGCTTCAGATACCGCGCAAGTTGTCCTGGTCAACTACTGGGTTACCAATTTCAACGCCGGTCATGTCTCGATCAGCACTGTCTTGAACGGCATGGCCACCCTTGGCACCAACGGAACAACAACCAAGTCGTGGTCGATCACCAACGGCCTCAATCCCGGCACTAATTTCGTCACCGTACAGAGCGTTGATTACTCGGGCAACAAATCCGCTTTCGCCACACGCGAATTTTTTTACGAGGTGCCAGCCGAGTTTAGGTTATATACAAGTGGTCTAGGCACTGTCAGCGGCAACGCGTCCGTCGCCGGCGGCGTTCGACCGACCAATCTGGCCATGTTGAACATCGGCGAGGGCTACACGCTGACTGCGGTTCCCGGCAAGAACTACGTGTTGTCCAACTGGGTCTCTTCGACCGGGATCACCAGCAATTCCTCCACGCTCCTTTTCATCATGGAAGGGAGATTGGCCATCGCGGCCAACTTCACCACCAACCTCTTTATGGGAGCGGCGGGGACTTATAACGGACTTTTTGCCGGCGACGAAGTGACGGAACAGACCGCCGGGATGCTCCAGAATTTGACGGTCCGTTCGACGGGGACCTACAGCGGCAACTTGCTGCTGGGCGGCGTTTCTTACATTCTCGCGGGCAGTTTCAATAGCTATGGGATTGTCAACACTAATGTGAAGCGCACAGCGGCCGAGGGCGGACCTGTGAATGTGGATATGACGCTGAATTGGACTAACGGGGAAATCACCGGCAGCGTCTCCGGCGGGAATCTGGGCGGGTGGGATTCTCCACTCCAGGCCGAGCTTTCGGCCGCGTCGTCGCCTTCGGCCGAATACACCGTTGTGCTCAGTCCGGGCACCAACGCCACCGGCGAAATTCCGCCGGGATTTGGCTACATGCTCATCACCAACCATAATGGCAGCGTGACCTTGAGCGGCGCGCTGGCGGACGGCACCGCTTTCACTCAGACGCCACCTCTCGGGCTGTATGGCGATGTGCCCGTCTATGCCAATCTTTATGGCAAAGCCGGATTGTTGCTGGGCTGGCTCGGTCTTTCCAACGGCACAGTTGAGGCGGAATATCCGTTGACATGGATCAAACCTGCCGCCAGCTCGGGCCTTTACAGCACAGGCTTGACCAATTTGCTGTTGGTGACCGGTTCCTGTTGGACCAACCCGCCGACGAAGATCTCCGCCGTCTCCCTTGCAGACGGCACACTCACGATTTCCAACACCAGCCTAGTCCTGGATTTTGCCGTCGCGATCACCAACGACACCGTGATCAAAGCGTCGAACGACGCGACCAATTCGTTGACCGGGACCATCGCGCCAAAAACCGGCCTGCTGCAAATCACGTTTGGCAACGGCGCGGGCAAGGCGACCACTGTCGGCGTCGGCGCCATGCTGCAGAACTCCACCGAAGGCGGCGGATACTTTGTCACCAAAACAAACGCCGGCGCCATTCTATTGCGTCCAAATCAATAGGCCGCCTTGACCGATTGGCGGATTTGTTCGATTTGCTGGTCACGCTGCTCGATGGTCTGCGCCGGCGAGATTCTCATCGGCCGCCCCAACATCCCGGAGATGGCTTCCGCCGCCCGGTCGCAGATGCGCCACTCCCGTCCCGGCAAGGGTCGGAGCCCAGGCACGATGGTGGTGTCGTCCAGCAAAGGAATCAACTCCGTGGCCGAACCGTTGGCGGGCGGCGTGGCCAGCAGCACCAAGGCGCGGTCCCGTGAGGGCGCGTCGGCCTTTTTGTCGCACGCCTCGGCCACCAGGCGCAGGGCGAGTTTTTCGGGCGCCAATTGTTTCAGCGCCTTGGCTGCCGAAGTCGCATGCGCCCCATCAAGCAAGCCGAAGATCCGCTCCTCGGCCGGCTGATAATGAAGGTTGCCCAAAGCTTCCATCAACGCGGGCACCGCCGGGGATTCGTCCAGACGCGCGGCCATTCCGCCGGCAAACCGCGCCCGCGGCGTCATCCGCCCAAAATTCGGGCGCGGCTGTCCGTTAGGCATCATGCGTCCAGGCTCGGCGGGGTTCAACGCGAAATCTCGCACGGCCTCCATCTGCTTGCGCAATTCCTCCGCGGACGCTTCCCGTTTTTGCAAGCGTTGCTCCAGGTTGGCCAGTAGCTCCGGCGCGGCGTTCGTCTCGTTGATCTGGCCCAAGGCGGCCGCGGCGGCGGCAGCGACATATTCGTTCTCATCGCTCAATCGCTCCAACAGGGGCGCGGTCTTTTGCGGCGCGGGGCCCGAGGCTGCGCCCGCGACTGTCGCGGCCTCCCAACGCACGGCGGGCGCGGGGTCGGACAACGCATGCAGCAAGGCCGTGCGCGTCTGATCGGTCTGCGGCAGGCGGCTCAACAGCGCGCAATAAACGCGGCGCGCGCGGGCCGGCGCGTGATCGAAGTTGGTGCTCAGGAAATCCGCGTCCAGCCCTTCGGGCCGCCGCAAAAGGATAGGAGCGACCTCCTGCGCTTGCGCGCCGTCATTCTCTTCCAACAACGCCAGAAGCTCCCTCTGGTGCGGTTCCCAATGCAGCCTGGCGATGGAAGAGGCGATCCCATCCGCCACCGGCCCGTCCAGGACGCTATGGGTTCTGCCGAGCGCCGCGATCAACTGGGGCAAGTTATGATCGGTCACGCGTGATTGAAGTTCCTCCAGCACTTCGGCGATTTGCTTGTATCCTTGCGCATCGGCGCTGAGCGAAGCGAATGTCTTGATCAGTTCACCCGCGTCCCTTGCGGCGTAGAAGCTGCGGGTGAAAGCCGGTGGCGGCGGAACTTCGCCCGTGCGGGCCACGGCCCGCCAGGAATCATCGTCCAGCGGCTCCGCATTGGTGCGGACAAAAGCCCGATATGTCATAACCGCGCCGCGATAGAGCCGCAACCTTCCCTCGGTGGGCAAAATGACGTAGAGCGCCTGCGGCCGCCCCAGGCCGGCGTACAAAATGGCCTTGCGCGCCGGATCGGCCTGGACTCGGTCCACGATGGGGGAATCATCCGCGGGCGATGCCGGCGCATCGCCGGAATAGAATTGGAATCGCGCCAGCGTTGTCCCGTAATCCGCCATCCACTTGTTGTCGGCTTCGGTCAGCGCGGTTCCCTCCAAATGTTTGCGCGCCAGTTCGGCCAGCTTGTCGCAGACGGGGGAGAAATCACGCATCATTTTGGGTGGCGTCTGCCGTTGCTGGTAAAAGTTCAGCAACACCTGGCGGTCGGCTTCGGCGGGAGCCGTTTGTGTCGAGCAACGGCGCGCCAGGGACTCGAGATCGTTCATCAATTGTTGCGCGACGGGCGGGTTGTTTTCGATCTCAGCCTGGTGCGGCTCCATGAAGCGCCGTGAGAACTGGTTGAATTGCTCCATTTGTCCGGCCATCCGCTCCGATTCTTCCTGGGATCTGGACCCCAAACCTTCCTGCCAGAGAATGCATTCCAACAATTTGCGCGCGGCGATCTTGGAATCGAACGGTTCATCGATGCCTGCTTTTTCCATGGCGGCGCCGGTGTCCAGCGCCAGCTTGCCGAGGCCCGCAAAAAACTCCGGATACGGCGCCACCACTCCCGCGGACGGCTTGGCGATGGCCCCTTCATCGCTGCGCGCCGCCCGATGCGAAACCCCCTCGTGCTGCTCGTCGGTCCACGCGCCCAGTTGCGACCAAAGCTGTGCATCCGCCCACGCCGCCGAGCGCATGGCTGGCCCCAGATGCACGGGCAGAGGTTCCTGCAGCGTGGCCAGCAAACGCAGCGCCCTTCCGCGCAACGTGTCTGCCAGCGGCCCGCCCTCTTGCTTCCGGACCGCTTCCACCACCGCGCCGCCTTCCTCCGCCTGCAACGCCCGCTCCGCCGCCGGCGAACGCAGGAGTGGCGATGCCACAAAAAAATCCAGGACCGAGGGAAACCTCCGCCCCGGCATCTGTGGGTCGCTGGTGTTCTGGAAACAAACCGCGCCGGGCAGGGGGTGCCGCGGCAGCAAACGGAACCCCTTGATGACCTCGCCAAAACGCGCCGCGTCCTCCGCCCCCAGCCACTGATCGTTGGCGCGCGGCGTCGGGAGCGATTGGGCCAGACGCGTCCGCAAGGCCGGCGCGTTCTTGAGCAAGGCGGCGAGCGTGAAGTTGGCGCCGAGCAGTTTGGCGGACTCTTGCGAATAAAGGGCCACCGAGCCGTCCTCTGCCAGGCTCGGTGGCGCATCCCACGTCTCGGAAAGTTGCTTCCAAGCCTGGAGCAAATCCGGCTCCGTGTTGATCAGCCACGAGAGGCAGAGCGCCAGGCGTGTTTCTCGCGAATCGGAAAGGCGGAAGACCACCGTCGAGTACCACTGCCGGGCGGCCAGATAACCGCCCCATTCCGAGGAGGCTTCAAGGACGCCCATCTGAAAGGCCGCCGCCCAAAGCGGAAATCCGATGTCCGCATGAACCTCGCCCCGGTCCGTTAAGAGCGCCTCGGCCAGGTGTTTCTGCTCATCCGGCAATGCATCCCGAAAAATCTTACGTTGAAGGGCCAAACCGATGGCGGCGAAACGGGCCAGATCGGAAAAATCCCGGCCCTGGGTCTGGGCCTGGTCGTTGGCGCTAGTCCACAAGAGCCGAGAGAAGTCCGCCAGCCGCCGGCTTTGGGCCAGGTCCATTTGTCGCAGCCCTTCGCCCAGCAAAACGTGATAGGCATGCCACGCCGAATCCGTGGTGATGAAGATCGGCAGGGAGTCATCAAGGTACGGCTCAAAGATTTGTTTGAAACCGGGATCGGTCACGACGAACCCGTTCGTTTCCAGCAGATGCCAAGCTGCGGTCGAGCTATCAAACTTATCCAGGCCCTGCACCAGAGTATAAATTTGCCCGCGCGCTGCGCCGCCCGAAAGCCAAAGCAACAGCGCGCCGCCTAAAAGAGCCGTCCGGCATGATTGAATCGCGGTCATAATCGACGCTCAGTTTATACAGCAAGAGCGTCGCGGACTAAAGCGCCAATCTTGCGGCTGGCGCGCCCGAATCGTCACGATGAAAACAAAACGGATCGGCGCCCTGCCAACCGGTTTTTCTTTGATGCCGGGGTCTAATCCTGCCACACATCAATCTTTGTCAACACAAGAAACCATCTCCGTCGGGCTGGGGCGAATTTCTGTGAAAAACTGACGTGCCAGGAAAAGGGCGATTATCGTAAATTTAGAGTTGCAATCTTTCCGAGGTCAGTTAAAAACATGGGCATGGCTAAGACTACGAAATCAAAAAGAAAACCCAGTGCGGCCTTCATGAAGCCGGTGCAACCGGATGATTTGCTGGCCAAGGTTGTCGGCGGAACTCCGCTTCCGCGGACCGAGCTGACCAAGAAACTTTGGGCCTACATTCGCAAGCATGGACTGCAGGACAAAAAGCAAAGAACCCTCATCAATGCTGACGAAAGCCTGCAGGCCGTCTTCAACGGCAAAAAGCAGGTGAGCATGTTTGAGATGACCAAGCTCGTCTCGGGCCATCTCAAGTAACGCCCGCGCTCGCACCGTCGCCAACGGTGCCGGCTTTCCCTCGAAAGTCCGGTTCGCGTCGGCTGGTTACCCTCGCACCATCGGCGCCGGGAGGGAACCTCCTCGCATTTCTTTTGCCCTTCAGCAACGCCACGCAGCGCTTGCCTTGATTCGATCAAGGTGAATGCGAGATGGGTGTACGCGAAACGGAGCCCAGATGTTGAGCTCATCCGGGCTCCGCCCAAACCGCACACGCGGGTTGGTGAGACACGCAACAGTGAGCAATGCAAGAACTATGCCGACTTCATTCCTGCAAGATTGAAGGGCAAAATGGGTCGGAACGTCACTTTTTGGTGAAAAGAGGGCCTCTCATTAAAACCGCGCTTCTTCTTCGGCGGGAGGATGCAGTATGTGTAAGTTTCTTATTTAAAACATCTTGCATGGACGCAAGAGCCACTCTAAGCCCATTGGCAGTTTTGAGAAAGAATCAACCGGCACAGTGCCAAACCCCGGACTGCGTCGGAGTGGAAGGAGTGGGATAAATCCGCACGTCGAAAGGTATGATAGAATGGGACAAACGCATCCAATAACTGGGCAAATGCACCCAATAGCAGGTGCCACAATGCCGAACTGAAAAGGCTGGTTCAAAGGTTGATCCTGGGCAGGGCCATTTCATCTGGGAG
>PLIU01000231.1 GCA_003140095.1 Verrucomicrobiales bacterium
CCTGTGCCCGCGCCGCCACGGACCGCGATCACGCGATCCGGCGACCGGAGAATGTGAAACACGGCGTTGCGTTGCTCCTTGGCTTCGGATGTCAGCAGTTGCGGATTTTGGATCTGATACGGCCTGTCGTTGAGCGGCGGGCATTTGCCCTGGCCGTGACCAACGAAATCAATCAGTTGTTTTTCCTCCGCCAAAATCTGTTTTGTCGTGAACCACACCCTGCCATTGCTTTCCCTCTGGATAAACTCATCCCGTAGAAGCTGGCGTTTGACCTCGTTGACATTGAGCGAGCCGATGCCGTGGTGCAGGGCTTCGCGCAGNNGTTTTGCCGTCATGCTGTTGACCTCAATTTTCGGCGACCCAGGCTTGATGCTGGCCAGAGCGTTTTTTTCATCAGCCGTGAGGCGACCGTTCCAGATTTCGCGCAGTTGTTCCCTGGTAATGCCGTGCCGTTTGTTTTCCCGTGAGAGCGCGGCCAGCATGTCCTTTTCTTTGGCCGACGTAATCCCGCGTTCCGCAGCCAGGGCTTCAATTTGTTTGGTGCGGAGCGAAAACTTGTCCAGAACCGTTTGAGGCACACCGCCAATCTCCCAGCCTTTTTCCGTGCGTTCAATATCGTAGCCAATCTCAGCCAGCCGTTTGGCAAACCGGGCATGAAAAGCCGCTTCATAATAGGGCGCATCCCGTTTCAAATCGCCGAACTCCCCGGCCTTCCAGCGTTGCTCCACGTTGTCCCATGTGGCGTTGAAAGCGAAGCAGTGCGCGTGCAAGTGAGGGTCTGGAATGCCCTTGACCGGACGAGCCGTGAAGTGATGGAACTCCGCCCAAACCAGATTGCCGGTGTTGCGGTCACTGTTTTCACCCTGGACCCGGACGCGCGTTTTCATGTCCGTTTCCAGTTCTCGCATCGTTTCCGTGACCGACATTTTGAACGCGCCAAAAATCCTTTCATCCCGGTTTTGCTCGTACACGACCGACACCGATTTTGGGCAATGGAAATTGAAATCGTAACCGACGCGTCGGTTTTCCTTCGTTCGCGGGGTCAATGATTCATCCGAACCCGGTTTCAAATTATCGGCCAGGGCATCAAAGGAACGCTGGTCAACCCGTCCAGACAACCCCAACCGTTCCGCGCCCAAACCTTGCCATTGACCGATGACCTCCTGCCCTTCCGAGTAGTAATCTTCGCGGCTCAAGCCCTGAGTATAATACTGCTTGGCTTGACCGGCGCTCACACTGGCAACGACCCGCAACATGACGACCGCAATATAACCCGTGCTATGTAACGGCGCAAAAAAATGGCACCGGTAATGCATGGTTCAAGAAACCTAGGCGATCACCGAAGCTCAAAAGTGGATTCGGACTCGCGTATCGGGTCACGATTCTGTAGCTTCGACCGATGCTCTTGACGCTGACGACAACGCACAGTCCGGCCACCGATCTCGGATTTTTGCTCCGCAAGAATCCGGCGCGTTCACAGTCGTTTGACCTCTCGTTCGGCCGGGCGCATGTGTTTTACCCGGAGGCGACACCGGAGCGATGCACCGTTGCCCTGCTGGTCGAGATTGACCCTGTCGGGTTGGTACGAAATCGTCGTGGACCGTCGGGTGAAGGCGGTGCGCTGGAGCAATACGTCAACGATCGTCCTTATGCCGCTTCATCCTTCTTGAGTGTGGCCATTGCGGAGGTCTTTGGGAGCGCTCTCTCAGGAAAGAGCAAAGAGCGCCCCGACCTGGCCGACATCCCATTGCCGTTGCGCGCGACATTGTCCGCATTGCCATGTCGAGGCGGTCAGGAGTTCCTGCGCAAACTTTTTGAACCGCTCGGATACACGGTTTCCGCGCACCAAATGCCGCTGGATGAAAACTTCCCTGATTGGGGAGAAAGCGCATATCATCGCGTCGAGTTGAACGCCAGTCTGCCGTTGCAAAAGCTCCTCTCTCATCTTTACGTGTTGGTGCCGGTGCTGGACAACGACAAACACTATTGGGTCGGCGATGACGAGGTGGAAAAGCTTCTGCGCCACGGCGAAGGCTGGCTCGCGATGCATCCCGAATGCGAGGCCATCACCCGCCGCTATCTGAAGCATCAGCGTAGTCTGGTGGACGACGCACTTGCTCAGCTTGCGGACGAAAGCACCCCCGACCCCGACGCCACCGCCGAGGCTCATGCGCTGGAAGAGGAGGCCATTGAGAGCGCCATCAGTCTGAACGAACAGCGACTAGGCTCTGTGCTCGCCGCACTGAAAGCCAGCGGCGCAAGTCGCGTTTTGGATTTGGGTTGCGGCGAAGGCCGGTTGTTGCAGGCGTTGCTGAAGGAAAAGCAATTTTCCGAAATAGTCGGCATGGACGTGTCCCACCGCGCGCTCGAAATCGCCCATGACCGGTTACGCTACGACCGCCTGCCGCCGGTCCAAAAGGCGCGGCTGCGTCTGCTGCATGGCTCGCTTATTTATCGCGACCAGCGTCTCGGTGGGTTCGATGCTGCTGCCGTGGTCGAGGTGATCGAACATCTCGACCAACCGCGTCTAGCGGCGTTCGAGCGCGTGCTCTTCGAGTGTGCCAAACCCAAACACATCGTCATCACGACGCCTAATCGAGAATACAACGTGAAATGGGAAACACTTCCCGCCGGAAAGTACCGCCACCGCGACCATCGCTTCGAGTGGACGCGGGCGGAGTTTCAAGAGTGGGCAAACCGCGCGGCTGCGCGTTTTGGCTACAACGTGCGCTTCTTGCCCGTCGGCCCGGAAGATGCGATGGCCGGCTCACCGACACAGATGGGAATTTTCACTCACGTCGGACCATGAAACGACCATCGCAGAAAACTTGGGAACTGATTCGAGAATTGTACGCAGGTCAGAGTCTTTGGGAAAAGCTGATCGGGCACCAAGACCCGCCTGTGCTGGCATTTGATGAAATTGCATCATCGGATGAAGCACTCGCTATCCCTCATCTCACAACTTTTCTGTTAAATGGACGCCTCGAAGTGCGCGAAGCAGCGGCGCGGGCCATTGGGCGATTGGTTGCCACTGTGCCATCTTCAGAGTTCGTGCAGCTAGACGAAGCGTTCCGAAGCAACTGGGGATATGAATCAACCGCAGCCTCCGCCTGGCTCCATCTAAAGCCAAAAGACCTAAAGGAGTTTTGGCGGCTTCCGAATGCTGTAATTGTGATCGGCGTGGCCAGTTGTCACGGAAGCGGATTTATTCGAGACGCGGCGGTAAATGAGTTGGAAAAAAGCCTAGACGGTTCAGAACTGCCGTTCCTTCTCGTGCGGCTAAACGATTGGGTTGGAGTGGTTCGCGAGTCGGCAACAACTGCGGTGCTACGTCGAATTCGTCGAGACTACGCGACTCACTTCCTGCGACATTTGCGACTCGTCTTCCGCCTGCGCTCGTGTGGGCGAAGTCAGCACGAGCGAATCGTCAGTGCAGTCACTGCTCTTTTCCAAGAGCCAGGTTCTGCGCCGGTACTTCGTCAAGGGCTTCTTTCGAGCGACCGCTGGATTCGCCGCGAATCGCTTCGGATGGCAATTACAGCGAAGTCCTCCCAGAGCACAGTGCTCCTCAAAGAGATGCTTTCGGAGGCCGACCCGATCATGCGGCTCTGGGCAGCCCGCAATATCCTGTCCCGTCTTGATGATGCTGAATTGATGCCGCTATTGTCCGTTTTAGTTCACGACCGATTCATGCCCGTTCGTTGTGAGGCATTAAATATTTTGGTGCAACGATCCCATGCCAACGCGCGGAATGCCCTCGACGATGCTTTGTTAGATAATCATTCATCGGTTCGTTCATTGGCCCGTCACTGGATTGGGATTCAGCAGCCGGAGTTTGACTTTGCGTCAGTTTACCGGCAGTCGCTCGACGTACGTTCGGCAAGGCGACAACGATCTGCAATTCTCGGTCTCGGCGAGACAGGGAAACCCTCCGACGCCGAGGCGACGATGACATTCCTCAATGCGCCGCTTGTCAGCACGAGAAAGGCCACGATTCGTACGCTGGCGGCGCTCGCTGGAGATCGCTACGTGGCTCAGTTCATAACTGCTTTGACCGACGAGCACCCGGGTCTTTCCAACGAAGCCACGCGTGCGCTCGTAACCAGGAAGTGCGTCTCCACTGAGCAACTCCAGTTACTATTCCGGACAGAATTACTTCCGCATGTCAGGAAGAATCTTTTCAAGCTGCTCACCAATCAGTCTTTTTGGGCGCGTGGTGTTTTTTTATTCGAGGCATTGCGAGATCGGGATGAATACATTGTCGAGCTTGGACGACGGGCATTTCGCAACTGGCTCAAAAATACTCGGCGTATGGCGGCAGCACCTGCCGCCAGCGAAGTCCAGCAACTCCGCAATGCGCTAAAAGCGTCGTCGGGAATGCTCACGCCGTCCGAGATCCGCGAATTTGAATTCTGCCTCAAGTCGTACGAATGAAACTCACCATCCCAGAACTTTCCTTTGTCGTGCTGATCGGCGTATCCGGCTCAGGTAAGAGCACGTTCGCGCGCAAGCATTTCAAGGCGACGGAAATCTTGTCATCCGATTACTGTCGTGGCTTGGTGTCGGACGACGAGAACAGTCAAGCGGCTACCAAGGATGCTTTCGAAGTGTTGCAATTCATTGCCCGCAAACGGCTCGCGGCAGGAAAACTCACCGTCGTGGATGCCACGAATGTGCAACCAGAATCACGCAAGCCGTTTGTGACAATCGCGAGAGAGTTTCATTGCCTGCCGGTCGCCATTGTGCTCGATTTGCCGGAGCGGATGGCGCACGACCGGAACAAGACACGCTCCGACCGCAATTTTGGCCCACACGTCATTCGCCAACAAGCGCAACAATTGCATCGCTCATTGCGGGGACTAGAACGCGAGGGCTTCCGCCACGTCCATGTACTCAAATCGTTGGAGGAGGTAGAGTCAGTCATCATCGAACGTCAACCGTTATGGAATAATCTGAGAAGCGAGCATGGACCATTTGACATCATCGGCGACGTTCATGGGTGTTTTGATGAGTTGATAGAATTGCTGACGTTGCTCGGATACGCGGCCCAGCCTAGTGCTGCGTGGCAACATCCCGGCGGCAGGAAAATGGTTTTTGTCGGCGACTTGGTGGATCGAGGTCCAAAGATTCCCGAAGTCGTCCGGTTGGTTATGGAGTCGGTAAAAGCTGGTTCCGCGCTTTGCGTTCCAGGAAACCACGATGTGAAGTTCATGCGGAAGATTTGGGGCAAAGACGTCCAGATCACCCACGGCCTGGCGGATTCGCTTACGCAGTTTGAGACTTACGAGAAAGACTATCGTGGATTCAGCCGAGTGGCGGCTGAGTTCATTGACGATCTCGTCAGTCATTATGTGTTCGACGACGGGAAACTCGTCGTTGCCCATGCCGGCATGAAGGAGACGATGCAGGGACGAGGCTCCGGCGCGGTGCGGGAGTTTGCGCTGTATGGCGAGACCACCGGCGAGACGGATGAATTTGGCCTGCCGGTGCGTTATAATTGGGCTGCCGAGTATCGCGGCTCAGCGGCTGTGGTTTATGGCCACACGCCTGTGCCTGAACCCGAATGGCTGAACCGCACCATCAATATCGACACAGGCTGCGTTTTTGGCGGCAAGCTGACGGCCCTGCGTTATCCAGAAAAGGAGCTTGCCTCCGTTCCGGCCAGACAAACCTACGCCGAGCCACGCAAACCGTTTCTGCCGCTTGTGGACCAGGCGCCGTCATTGTCCGCCCAACAGCAGAGCGACGACTTGCTTGACCTGGCGGATGTGACGGGCAAACGCATCATCAGCACCAGCTTGCACGGCAACGTGACCATCCGGGAAGAAAACGCCACGGCGGCGCTGGAAGTGATGAGCCGTTTTGCCGCCAATCCCAAATGGCTGATTTACCTGCCTCCTACAATGTCGCCGTGCGAGACGAGCCAAGCGCCGGGCTTGCTGGAGCATCCGGCGGAGGCGTTCGCCTATTTTCGCCATGCCGGTGTGCCGCGCGTCGTTTGCGAGGAAAAGCACATGGGATCGCGAGCGGTGGTCATCGTCTGCCGCGATGAGGATGCCGCGCGCAAAAACTTTGGCGTGACCGGCGAAGGCATCGGTATTTGCCACACGCGCACCGGACGGAGATTTTTTGACAAAGCTACTGTGGAAGTGGAGTTCCTTGAACATATTCACGCCGCCGTCACGACCGCTGGATTTTGGGAAGAGTTCAAGACCGATTGGTTTTGCCTTGATTGCGAACTGATGCCGTGGTCGGCCAAAGCGCAGGAGTTGTTGAAGCAGCAATATGCCGCCGTTGGAGCATCCGGACGCGCCACGCTGGCGGACGAAACTGCCGCGCTTGAACAGGCGGCTGCCCGCCGCCTTGAAGTGAATGAATTGCTGGCGCGGACGATGACGCGGCGCCAAATGATGAATGATTATATTGCGGCATACCGGCGCTACTGCTGGCCTGTGAACTCCGTGACCGACCTGAAACTCGCGCCGTTTCATTTGTTGGCAACGGAAGGAAAGGTTCATGCGGACCAGCCACACGACTGGCACATGCAAACTCTGGCGCGCTTGGCGGGCGGCATCATCGTCGCCACACCGTTCCGTATCATTGACGTGACTATTCCTGAGAGTGAATCCGAAGGCATCCAATGGTGGGAGGAACTGACCGGACGGGGCGGCGAAGGCATGGTTGTGAAACCGCTGGATTTCATCGCCAAAAACCGGCGCGGGCTGGTTCAGCCAGCCGTGAAGTGCCGTGGTCGCGAATATCTTCGCATCATCTACGGGCCGGAATATACGGCGGCAGAAAACCTGGAACGTCTCCGTGCGCGCGGCCTTTCCACCAAACGTTCGCTGGCTCTTCGCGAATTTGCCCTCGGCGTCGAAGCCCTCGAACGATTCGTGCGCAAAGAACCGTTGCGCCGAGTTCATGAAGCAGTCTTCGGTGTGCTGGCTTTAGAAAGTGAGCCTGTGGATCCTCGGTTGTAACCACGTCATTAAACCGATGCAATACCGTTTGGCTTGACCTAAATATAAGCACAACCCAAGCCCAAACATGACCCATACAGCACGAGAATGGCAACCATGAGTCATGTAACGGCGCAAAAGGCGTGGTGCAGGCTTACAAAAGTGAAGCCCTTAAAACTTACAGACATCTCTCCTAAGCGGAGCTTGAGGCGGGGAAATCGGGCTGGACCATCACGGCGAAATCGCGTGGAAATCTCCAGATTTTCCAACGCTTATCCAGCGTTTTTCCAG
>PLIU01000443.1 GCA_003140095.1 Verrucomicrobiales bacterium
CAAAATCTTCCTGCAAATAAATCGAGCCGCGGAAATCGCCCCAGACAAACGTCTGGCCCAAACCACGAATCAAACACAACTTGGGCCGATGTTGGATGCCCACTGTTTTGGCCATGTCCAGGAATTCGCATTCCAATTCCATGTCCGGCCAGGTGCGCGCGCGTTTCAATCCGACCTGGATGCGCCAGGCCTTGGCCATCGCCACTGTCAAATAGCCAAGGCCGCCGGCGGCCCATCCCAGCACAAGGCAAAGCCGCCAATCCCATCGTTCCCAAAACGGCCCGCGCGCAAGATGATCCGCCGGCGAGACGACAGGTTGGGGCGCGGCCAGTGCGGCAGACTGAGCGGCTGGCATGGCGGCGTTCCGTTTTGAAAAAATCTGATCCAGGCTCTTCGTCAGACCGGGCAAAGCGACCGGCATCACGGGCGGCACGAGACATTTTACCAACACCACCAGCCACAGTAGGTAGCGCCAGTGCGCGCTAGCCCGGCGCAAAAACAGACAAGCCAGTCCGACCAGGGCAAACAGAACGGCCACCTGCCAGCTCTGCACCCAAAGAAGTTCAAGGAGACGGCTCGCCATACCGGAATTATTTTTCTCCTTTCGGCGGATTGTTCTTCAAGAGATGCTGCAGCCGTTTGAGGTCCTCCTTGTCGATGCTACGGCTTTTAGCCAGATGCAAGACCAGCGGCACCGCGTCGCCGCCAAAAAACCGGCCGACGAGGTCCCCCACGGTTTTGGAAATGACCCGCTCGCGCTGGATGGCCGGGGAAAAGACATGAGCCTTGCCCGCCACGCGGCTTTTGACGTAACCCTTGTCCCGCAGCCGCCGCAGCATGGTTTGCACGGTGGCGCTGGCAATGGGCCGGTCTGGCGGCAGCTTTTCCCAGATCTGCTGCACGGTCGCCTCCTTAAGCTCCCAGACGATGTTCAGCACTTCGGATTCCGCCGCGCCGAGAGCGGCCAGTTCGTGCTCACTCATGATTCAACTCCAAAAAATAGACAACTTTGGTCCTCACAACCCCCATGCTCTTACAATTGTACGAGGATGTCAACAGCGAACTTTGCTTTTTTTTTGGAATGCGCAAGCCGACACCCTTGCGCAACATGGCTCGAAGGTGATAAGATGCCGCACTATGCATGCCGGTCTGAAAATGGCGCGATGCCAGTTCTCGTTCATGGTGGTGGCGGCGCTGATGGCTGCTGTGTTCTCCGGCCAGACGGCGGAGTTGCAGTGGCAGCATCTTTCCAGCGTTAAGGGAGACTTGCCCGCGCCCGGCCGCTCCACGCAACAAACCGGCGCCGTCGTGGCCGATCTGGCTGGCGACGGCACCAACGGGTTTGTGTTGAGCTTTCGGCAGACCGCGCCCGCTTTGGTCTGGTATCGCCGCGTGGCTCACGGTTGGGACCGCTACGTCATCGAATCCAATTTCCTGACCGTCGAGGCCGGCGGGGCGGTCTGCGATGTCGATGGCGACGGCCATCCGGATCTTATTTTCGGCGGCGATTGGCAGAGTGATGAGGTGTGGTGGTGGGAAAATCCGTACCCGAACTTTGATCCCAAAGTTTCTTGGAAGCGGCACTTGATCAAGAAAGGCGGCGCCACGCAACATCATGATCAGGCCGTTGGAGATTTCCTGGGCACGGGCAAGCCGCAGGTTGCCTTCTGGAACCAAGGCGCCAAAGCGATCTTCCTGGCCGAGATTCCCCCTGACCCGCGGCACGCGGAGGCGTGGCGGCTGACCCAAATCTTTTCCGGCGAAGCCGGGGAATCGAGCAACACCGCCTTCCACTACGCCGAAGGGATGGCCGTTTGCGATATCGACGGGGATGGGAAGGTGGATCTGCTGGCGGGCAACTTGTGGTTCAAGCATCGCGGCGGGAAAAAGTTCGACGCCATCCAAATCGGCTCCATCGGAGGCCGTATTGCGGCCGGAAAATTCAAGCCCGGCAAATACCCACAGGTCGTCATCGCGCCCGGCGACGGCACTGGCCCGCTCCGCTTTTACGAATGCGTGGGCAACCCGGAGAACAGCCGTGATTGGGTGGGGCGCAACTTGCTGGAACGCGACATGATTCACGGCCACAGCCTGCAAGTGGCGGACATCGACGGAGACGGGCATCTGGACATTTTTGCGGCAGAGATGGCCAAATGGACCGAGGAGAGGAAGGACCCGGACAATCCGAAAGCCACCGCGTGGATTTTGTTTGGCGATGAAAAGGGAAATTTCCGCGAGACGGTCTTTTCCACCGGAGTGGATTTCCATGAGGCCCGGGTCGCCGATCTCAATGGCGACGGCTGGCTGGACATCCTGGACAAACCATACAACTGGGAAACTCCGCGAGTGGATGTGTGGCTGCAAATCCCGCCTGCTCAAAAAACTCCTGCCGCTTCCCGGCCATAGAATTTCAACGTTATGGGATCGTCGAGTTTGTCTGTCTTAAGTTACGGTGAAACGCTTTCGGCAAACCAACGACAAGTCCAGCTACGATGACCAGGCTGCCCCAGAGTTGTCCCCAATACAGCGACTCACCCAGCCACGCCACGGCCACCGCGGCGCCCACCACGGGCTGAATGAAAATCGTCAGCGCGGCCACGTTGACTTCCGCCTCGCGGATAACCGCGAACCAGAGTGAGTAACCCGCCACAGTGCAGATCAGGCTCAGATAGACCAGCACCAGCCAGACTCGCGGAGGCATGGCCGCCGCAGCCTGAATGGTCGTCCGTCCGTCCACCCATAAATTCACGACCGTGCCGGCCAGGAGGGCAAGGGCCAGGATTTTGAACAGCCCGGCCCGCTCCAGCATGGGCTTGCCCATCAACGAGTAGGCGGCTTCGCAAAAGAATGACAAAAGTATCCATACATTCGCGGTCAAGGCCGGCAGGCGAAAACCCGGCCGCCACACTTCGGCCATCAGCACCGCGCCCGCCAAGCCGAGCAAGAACCCCATCCACCGTCGTGGCCTGATAGGTTCGCGCAAAAAAATCGCCGCGCCCACGGACGTGACCAACGGGTCCAGAGCCATCAGCACCGAGGCGTCGGTGGCTCGGCCCAATTGCACTCCCGCGACTTGCAAACGAGGCGCGAAGACGAAGACGATGACACCCATAACCACGCTGCGAACCAGGTCGCGGCCACGCGGCGCCAGACCCGGCAGCCACGGCCAGCACAGCAGCAGGAACGCGCCCGCCAGGCCAAAGCGCAGCGTGGCTACGCCGCCCGCATGGAGCCAGGGAGACAAGGCCTTGAAGGCCGAGTAGGACACCGCCCAGAGGCAGTTCATCACGATGAGCATCATCAGATGCAACGGTTTCATGGACTTGAATCGTGCCGCCAGCGCCGCTTCGACCGCGAATTAAATCATCGTAAATCCCGATTGGCTTTGGGCGGATTTAACATATCCTTTGGGCCGACTCTATGAACGGAGAATCATCCGCCGCCAACCAAAAAAGGTTCAACGGCAGTTTCCTTCTTTTGCTTTTGCTCTTGGGAGGGACGCTGGCCGTGCTCTGCCGCCAAGGGTTCAGCCCTTATCAGGTTATCTGGGGCAACGACATTACTTTGGGAGCATTCATGGAAAGTTCTTCCCGCGTCCCCGGCGCCATCTTTGCCTGCTGGGCCGATTATTTCTGGCTCGGCGGACCGAGCGTTGCGTATCCGCCCAATTTGTCCAATTTCAGCATGGCACTGCTGTCGCCGGAAATTCACCTCAAGTTTTACGCCCCTTTGAGCATGCTGTTCCTGGGATTTGGCGCGTGGTTTTTCTTCCGCCAACTGCGCTTCGCCCCCAGAGTCTGTGTCTTGGGCGGGCTGGGTGCGGGTCTGAACATGCATTTCTTCTCCAATGCCTGTTGGGGATTGCCCCAATGGAATGTCTGCGCCGCCATGATCTTCATCGCCTTGGGCATCCTGGTCAGTTCGGCCATCCGGCCGCTTTGGCTCAAAGGCGTCCTGGCCGGCCTGTCCACCGGCATGGCGGTCATGGAGGGATTCGACGTGGGGGCCATTCTGAGCATTTATGTGGGCCTTTTTCTCGCGTTCACATTCTTGACAGAAGAAGAGAACGAGCCGTCCTTGCGCGCCGCAAAGACGCTGCTGGTGGGCGGGTTGGTGGTGCTTTCCGCCGTCCTGATCTCGCTCAGCACGATTTACATTCTGGTGGCCACACAAATCAACGGAACAGCCGACGCCGGCCAAAGCGAGAGCGACAAAGCGGCGCGCTGGGGCTTCATCACGCAATGGAGCATTCCGAAATTGGAATCGGTTCGCGTGGTCATTCCGGGCGTCTTCGGCTATCGCATGCAGGAATTTACCACTTCCACCAACAAAGCCGGCTCCTACTGGGGCAAGATCGCCGAAGACCCACACGTGCAGGATCTGGAGAGCGGCGATCCGCAGGTGCGGACCAACGCCGCCGCGTCGCTGGGCATTCCGCCGCAAATTCAAGCCATCTTTGCCGGCAACGACATGGAAGCGCGTGAAGGCTTCCTGGACAACGTCAAGGGCCAGTTGCAACGGCGGCACACGGGCAATGGCGAATACGCCGGCCTCCTGGTGTGTTTGCTGGCGGCCTTTGGGTTGGCCAACGCGGTGCGTAAGGCCGCTTCGCCTTACTCCGCCGCAGAGCGGCGGGCGGTTTGGTTTTGGAGCGGCGCGGCGCTCTTTTCCCTGCTGGCGGCCTGGGGGCGGTATGGCTTTGTCTATGGCTTGATCTATGACCTGCCCTTCTTGACGAATATTCGAAGCCCGATGAAATTCATGCATCCTCTGAATATCAGCCTGATCATTCTCTCGGGTTACGGTTTGGAGGCGCTTTATCGCCGCTCCCTCTCCCAACCCTCCCAGCGCTCTGGCTCTCTATTCCGGCACTGGTCGAATTGGTGGGAAACAGCCTCCGGCTTTGAAACCAAATGGGTCATCGGGTCGGGCATTGCCTTGATTGTGGCCGCGGCAGGTTTTTTCATCGTGCAGTCATCCAAGCCGGACATCACGCATTACCTGCTGCACAACGGCTTCGACGCGGACCTGGCCGGGCAGATCGCCAGTTTCTGCAGCGGCGAAGTGGGCTTGTTCGTCATCTATTTGGCCCTCTCAGCTGCGATCCTGGTCTTCATTCTCACCGGGGCGTGGCCCGGACAGCGTGCCATCTGGGCCTGGGTTTTCCTGGGCGCCATCATGATTTGCGATCTCTACCGCGCCGATGTCCCGTGGATCCGGTATTACAACTACAAGGAAAAGCTGAGCATGAATCCTGTGGTCGAGATTCTCCGGCAAAAACCGTGGGAGCACCGGGTCGTTTCCCGTTTTTCGCCCGTAGGCCCGTACGATCTAGGAGGAGCGGACCCCAATTTCGGCGGCCTTAGCCATTGGTGGCTTGAGAATGACTTTCCGTTTAACGATATCGAATCGCTGGAAATTGACCAGGCCCCGCGCCTGCCGTTGTTGGACAGCAGTTATCTGGGCAATTTCACGTTGCACTCCGCCAACGACCTCTCACCCGCGGCCCTCCAATGGGCCTCCACCAACCCTCGCGATCACCCCCTCGCATATTGGGTAACGCAATCAGGCCCTGCTGCCCGTCTCTGGCGGTTGACTAACACGCGCTACATATTTGCCGACGCCCACCTGGCCGAGGTGCTGAACCGATTCACATTGCCGACTAACAGCTTCCGCACGGTCCTGCGCCTGGACATGATCCAGAAACCCGGCGTTTCCCAGGTTGAGGATGCGGGCGACATGACGGTCAAGACCAACAGCCAGGGTCCGATGGCGTTGTTGGAGTACACTCGCGCCTTGCCCAGGGCCAAGCTCTTTGCCAACTGGCAGGTCATGGAGGATCCAGCCGCATTGCAAACGTTGGCCTCGCCACAATTCGACCCGGAAAAGACCGTGCTGGTGGCCAAGGACACGCCGTTGGCCCAGGCGCCGGAGCATCCGAACGCCGACCCTGGCACGGTCGAAATCACTCAATACGAATCCAAAGACTTGATCTTAGAGGCCGACGCCAAGACCCCGGCGGTCTTGCTCCTCAATGACCACACGGGCGATTACTGGAACGTCTGGATCGACCAAAAACCCGGCACGGTTTTGCGGTGCAATGACATCATGCAAGGCGTTTTTGTCCCGGCTGGACGGCACACGATTGAATTCCGGTTTCAGCCGCCGCAGAAAGTACTTTACACCAGCTTGACGGCCTTCGCGTTGGGCATCCTGCTGGGAGGATATGCCTTCGTCGCTCACTTCGTGCGCCAGCCGACGGTGCCTTCGCCCGGGGCAGGCCGCGCGAGACAACCACAACGCAAGGCCGCATGATGTTCCTTGCGATGTCCCGGCGGCTCGGCTCAAGCGGCTTTGGCAGTCGCGCGCGACTTGGCCCGCGTCAACCGCCCCCGGCTGGCTTGAGGGCCGCGGCGCCTGGAGTGGCTCTGCTTCTCCAGGACGTAACTGGCCGAATTGCGCAGCCGGCGGCGGTACTTCAGTTTCCGGCGCATCCTTTCGCGCGCCGCGATGGTGTGTTTAAGACAATACACGCCAATGGCGGGCGCACCACAAGTCAAACACAGGCCGCGCGCCTTTTTGCGCAGCATGTGAATCTGCTGGCGGGACATCGGCGTTCCGTCGGCCTTCAATGTCCCCGTGAATGTGTCAACAATCTTTTTTCTGCTCCATTTTTTCGCTTTCATATCATCAATTCTCCCAATCTTGTATTTATTATACACCAATAATCAAATTCCGCGAGCGCTGGAGTCAATTGTTTTTGCAAGTTTTTTATCGAGCCGGTTCAACCGCGGCCAGACCGTTCCTGGACTCCTCTCCTGGCTCCGCGGCTCACGTCGCGGGAATGTATCGCTGGAGCAGAAGCGCCAGCGCGAACCACGCGGCGAAGCACCCGATCCACGGCTCGCCGCTGCTGGCGACCGCCAGCACATCCACCAACACTATCCCTGCCAGCAACCGCGACACTGTGTAGCCCACGTTGGGCTCCGACTGCCCAAGGCTCCGGCTCAACGCCCACAAGGACCAACCCACCAAAACCAGAGCATAGACCACCGCCGGCATCCAGGAGAAGTCGTTGTCAATCAATCCGGCAAAAAAAACCGGCGTCAACAGCAACAGGCTGGGCCAGTAATTGATCCGCACCCGGCTGCTCTCTTTGCGAGCCAGAAAGCTCAAACCCACGATGTAAGCCCCCAAGGCCACGCCTTTCCAAATTACTTCCCCGCTCACTCCCCGTTGCGCCGCTGAGGCCGCTAATAAATAGACGCATAATCGGCACAGGCCCATCAATACAGGCGCCAGGGGCGTCCATTTGTGGACGGCGTTGTAGAGTAAAATGCACGCGCACAGGGCGGCCGCCCATATCGCCACCGCCAGGCCCAGCCCAGCCACAGCCGCGAGCCCAAGCGCCAGCCAGACGAATCCCCATTGCCACACCTCCCGCTCGCTGATCGCGCCCGAGGGAATGGGCCGGATGCGCCGATGGTGGTGATCGAACTCGGCGTCAAAGGCGTCGTTCAAAAACATGCCGCCCTCGTAGAGAAAGCTGGCCGCCAGCGCCACGCAGGCCAGTGCCGCCACGCTGCCATGGCCTCCCAGGCACCAGCCTGCCAGGCAATCGGACCAGACGGTGGGAAGATTGGACACCCGTCCCAGAACCAGGAGGGTGCGCAGCTTGGATGGACGCCTCAAAAAATTCAACGTTCGCCTCAGTTTAGGCGGCGGCCGATGACGCGCAAACTTTTAACATGCGGCCGTTCCTAACCAGTACCCAACCCTCTGGCGCCCAGGCGCTCCAGGCACCACGCGTATTCCGCCGCCAATTGATCGACGACGCTGCGGCTCTTCAATGACGCTGGCATTACTTCCCAGGTGTACGTCTCCATTTCAAGGTGCCCGCAAAGTCCAGGCTCCTCTTTCAATACGTCCAGCACCCCCAGCAAATGATCCGTCGTCGGCTCGAACCACTCCGTCGCGGGGCAATGCAGCGGGATGTGAAAATGAACCCGCCATTCCTCCGCCGGCGCCGCCGCAATCAAGGCCTCGTCGAGGTCCCGATAGCGAACCAGTTTGCCCGCCCCTTCGCGCGCCACGACTTGATGCAAGTAAACGTTGTCCGCAAACCCCGCCAAAGCCGTCCGCGCCGCCGCCGTGGCCCGCGCCTTCAAAGCCGAACTGAGATGCAGCTTGCTGACCTTGATCTGGTGACGCTTTAACTGGGCCAGCGCCTCACTTGGATTCTCATACTCCACCGCCAGGTGGCAGGTGTCGTAATTGACGCCCAGGCATTTCAGCAGGCGCGGGTCATTCGGGTGTTCGTCCCGTAAACGCCCAAAGAACTCCACCGTCTCCGCTGTCGTTTCCAAAAAGCCCAGCGGCTCCGGCTCCAGCCCCAGGTGCAGAGTCCGCCCGCTCTGCCGGCTCCGCCGGTCAATGTGCTCGACGCATTGAAACAGGTTGTCGCGCATCGCCTGCCGTTGCTGGTCCGTCTTGATGAACTCCTTGAACGATCCCGGCACGGTGCTCACGCTTCCTTCCACGCCCGGCGGCGCCAATTGGGCCAGCAGGTCGAAAAGCCTGTTGGTGTAGTCCAGCCGTTCGGGCGAGGTCCAATCCGGGAGGTACACCTGCTCCTTGACCCGCTGCCCGTGAAAGCGTCCGTAGGGGAAGCCGTTGATGGTGAAAACGTAACAATCGTGCCGCTCCAACCAGGCTTGGAACTGCGCCAGCGCCCGCCCCTGCGCCAGTTCCCGCGCCGCCTGGGCGCTCAAGCGCAGCCCGATGGCATAGGGCCGCGACGGGCAGACCATTTGCTTGACAGCCAGGGTGTAGGTTTCCAGCGCACCCAGGGTTTCCGCCCACGTCTCCCCCCGGTGGATGTTGGCGCAGTAAGCCAGATGATGACCTTGGGCCAGGCGCATCAGAGCTTTTCCGCGAAGTTTTTTGATTGACTCAAGAAACGCGCCGGGTTGCCGTAAATCAGGGCGTCCACCGCCTTTGCGCTGTGGCCGCGCAGGCGCATTTCCAGCGCCGCCCGCGGCACCGCCAGCGGCACGCTCACGCCCCAATCGCACGCGCTGTTCATCCACAGCCGATCGCTTCCGTACATCTCCACCATGTCCGCCGCCCGCGCCGCCGTGCATTTGGACTCCGGGTAAAGCGTCATGCCCGCCCAGAAACCCGCCTCCAGCACCAGTTGAATTGTGTGTTCTTCGACGTGGTCGATGATGACGCGCCCGGGCGCGACCCGTCCGTCGGCCTTCAAGGCGTCAATAATAAGGCGCGTGCCCTTGAGCTTGTCCTCCAAGTGCGGAGTATGGATCAGGATCAACTGGCCGTGCCGCGCCGCCAGATCGACGTGCTTCTCGAAAACCGCCAATTCATTGCGGCTGTTCTTGTTCAGCCCAATTTCCCCGATCCCCAGCACCGACGGCCGATCCAGGAATTTGGGGATAATGCCGATGACTTCCTCCGCCAGTTTGACATCCTCGGCCTCCTTGGGATTCAGGCACAGCCAGCAATAATGCGTCAAGCCGAATTTCGCCGCGCGTTTCGGTTCGTAATCCGTCAACTGCCGAAAGTAATCGTAAAAGCCATCGACCGAGCTGCGGTCGAACCCCGCCCAAAACGCCGGTTCGCAGACCGCCTGGCAGCCGGCCATGGCCATGGCCAGGTAATCATCCGTTGTCCGGCTGACCATGTGCCCGTGAGGTTCGATGAAACGCATGGCGTCGGCGCATCAATTTGCGATTGGCGGGAGCGCGGCACCCGGCCACGCTCCGGCGGCCGCTTTGGTGGTGGCGGCCGGCAATGGTTCGGTGGTCGGATCGCTCAAACTGAGCAAGACGCGTTTGGCCCGATCCGGCTTGCCGCCGGGCAATTCCTGCAGGGCGTGGCGAAATGCGGCCATCCGAAAATCGTCCGTTCCCGGCACCCGGTCCACCCTGTCCAGGAAAGCCGCCAGATCGATCAACTTGGCGCGCGCCTCCATGAAATAAAGGTCAACAACTTGCTCGCGTTTCATACATTCCGCTTTTCTGTCTCACTTCCTAATCCTACTCATAATCCTAACCACGTAAGACGTGGTTAATCTTAATCCCCTTTCTTCTGCCGGAAAGAAGAAAATCTGGTCCAAGGGTTCGACCAACGACCCCTCGCTTAGGATTGGTTTTTTTGTGCTTAAACCTCCATTTCCGGTTTGACTAGGTTTGACTGGGTTTGACTGCGCGGCTGTAACACCGCCTGATTTGCCTCTTCTTCCTTCCTCGTTCTGCCTTTGGTTTCGCCACCTGCACGCTCATATTCGGCCTCCGCTCCATTCCGCAGGTTTGATTTGGTTTGATTTGGTTTGATTTGGTTTGATTCACCTTGATGAGCCTTGATCCAGCTTGATTGTCGCCTGGTAACGGCACAGCCGCGAAAGCGCGTCTAGGTCGGACAACCACAAGAACTTCTGCGCTTTCTGCTTGCCCCGCCATAGCCTGGCGACGGCCGGCGCCATTTCGCGGCTGTTTCACTGCTGCCCACCCCGTCCTCCCGCAGGTTCTCATTTTATTTCATGCTGTGTCATTTTGTCTCAGTCTCGTTTTTGGTTGTCGCCGCCAGCACCGCCTACGCTCCGGGCAGGCCCCTTGAGCCATTGCACCAATTCCTTTCCCTGCGGTCCCTTGGCCAGGTGGACATTTAAGTCCTCGCGCATCTTGCGCGGCAACCGGGCTCTTTTTCTCAGCCAGGTCATCGGAACCTCCTGATAATATGTCTCATGGCCACAACGTATCACAAATGCGGAGGCGTGGCTAGGGGCGCGGCGGCACCGATTGGCGAAGCGCGCCTGCCGCGTCGTCATCACCCCGCGACAATCGCCATCCTTGTGGTTCCTTTGATGACATTCCCTAATCGAGAGAGGGCTGTTCGGGGAATGGAACAGCATTCAGCATGAGCTTTCCTTGCATTTTTTTGCGAGATTATCCCTTGTGCCGTCAAGGGATAATCCCGTTTTTTTGGCTATGGTGCGTCCCGCGTAAGGATGGTCGTGGATTAACAAAAAGCACCCGCCCAAAGGATGATTAACCTCGATTGGAGGCATCGCAATGGGCTGACAGGCCAGTTATGGCCGAGGTTTTTTGATGAAACTAGCGCAAAATATTGACAATGTCCGGTTTAGTGTGTATATACACACCATGAAGATGCAATTGGATATGACGTCGGTGGAAAACTGCACGTGTTTTAATGTGCGCCGCATATCACGGGCCATCACGCAGTTCTTTGACGCGGAGGTGCGCCGACACGGCCTTCGCCCCACGCAAACGCCTATCCTGGGGGCATTGCAGGCCAAAAACGGATGGGCCATGGCCGAATTGAGTCAGTGGCTCGGCATGGAGCGCACGACGCTGTTGCGCAATCTTCGCCCTTTGCAGCGGGACGGCTTGGTGGGGGCAAAAGGCGGCGGACGGGGCGGTCGCGTGGAACTTGAGATTACCCAAAAGGGGCGCGCGGCTTTGGCCAAATTGCTTCCGGCGTGGCGCTCCGCCCAGGACAAAGTGGTCGCGATCCTGGGCCAGAAACGATGGTCATCCATTATCAGGGATTTGGAAGACGTCGCGACGAAATTGAAAGAGTAATTCCTGCAAGAATGAAAAGAACCTTTTGGCAGCCGAAAAGTGTATATACACACATCTGATTAAAACTTTGACGGTGTGACCGTGGAAACGGGAGCAGACCGTACATAAAAAGCAACAATCCAAGAATGAAAGAAAAAGCATATGAACACGAAAGATGAAAGCAACGCAAGCGTCAAAAGCGTCAAAGAAAACAGCATCCATGAAAACGTGGCTTCGGAACTTAATGACCACCATTCGAGCGTGAGGCCGGTCGTGACCGTGGCATTGGCACTCTGGCTTGGGCTCGTTTTTCTCCTTGGCGCCCAAGGCCGATTCGTCCGGCCCACGAATTCACCGCCAATGCCGATTTTCTTCGGCTTCGCCATTCCATTGGTGGTGTTTTTCGCGGCCTATTTCCGATGGAGCGCATTCCGGGCTTTCGTCCTCGGCGCCGACCTCCGGCTCGCGGCAGCGGTTCAGGCGCGGCGGTTTGCCGGCTTGGGCTTCCTCTCGCTCTATGCACATGGTGTTCTGCCTGGACTGTTCGCTTTCCCGGCTGGACTCGGCGACATCGCGATTGCCGTCAGCGCCCCTTGGATTGTGCTCGGACTTATTCGCCACCCGTCGTTCGCGACGAGTCGTCGGTATGTGATTTGGAATATCATGGGCATCATTGACCTCGTTGTCGCCGTGTCCATGGGGACAATATGTTCGGGCTTTCTCCACAGACTCACTGGGAACGTCACAACGAGCCCGATGTCACAATTACCCCTGGTGCTCATCCCGGCCTACTTCGTCCCCCTCTTTATTATGCTGCACTTCACCGCTCTTTCCCAGGCCCGACGATTAGCCGTCTCCGGGAAATCCGCGCCCTGCCGCCCCTCCCGGCGACCCACGGACACTGTGCTCCAACCGGTTCGGTAATGCCATTTAGGGATAAATCAGCATACTAAGTTGTGCTGTGTGGACGGCGAAAGGGTAGTTTATAGTATGAAGACCAACGAATTGCTATGGCTCGTGCGACACTGGGCGGCCTCTTTTTCTTGCTCTCCGGGAAGCGGGGCGTTATCCTCAGCCCGAATCTGCTGGTTCTACTTCGCTGCTTACGGATTTCACGAAAAAGGCCTGTTACCTTTGGCGCGGCTTCCTTCTGTAAGAGGTGAAAGAGAGCAAAGAAAGACTGAAATATGGATACACATCGAATTTGTAATCAATGCCGGCAGCCTTTGCCCGAGAACGCCGCGGAAGAGCTTTGCCCCGCTTGCCTGGCCAAAGTTGCGCTGGCCAGCGAACCCACGGTCCCGGGCGCCACCATCAACGTCAACCCGCTGGCCGAGGCCGCGCCAACAACCCGTGTTCCGCCTGACCCGGCTCAACTGGCGGCACAATTTCCGCAATTGGAAATTATTGAATTACTCGGCATGGGCGGCATGGCCATGGTCTATAAAGCCCGCCAACCTCGAGTGGACCGGCTGGTGGCGCTGAAAATCCTGCCGGTTGCATCGAGGCATGGCCCTTCCTTCGCGGAACGATTCCAACGGGAAGCCAAAGCCCTCGCCAAGCTCAATCATCCCGGCATTGTCGCCTTCTACGATTTCGGCCAGACCAGCGAGTATTACTACTTCGTTATGGAATATGTGGATGGGATGAACCTGCGCCATCTGCTCCAAACCCAAACCCTTGGGCCGCGCCAAGCCCTGGAATTGGTCGTCCAGATTTGCACCGCCCTCCAATACGCGCACGACGAAGGAGTCGTCCATCGCGACATCAAGCCGGAGAACATCCTCCTCAACAAGAAAGGCCACGTGAAGATCGCCGATTTCGGCCTGGCCAAATTGCTGGGCAACGCGCAGGACCCGGCGTTGACCATGTCCCAGGCGGCGATGGGCACGATGAACTATATGGCGCCCGAACAGCGCCAAAACGCCCAAGGCGTGGACCATCGGGCGGATATTTATTCCCTGGGCGTGGTGTTCTACGAGATGCTTACCGGCGAAGTGCCGATGGGCCGCTTCGAACCGCCCTCGAAAAGGGTGCAAGTCGATGTGCGATTGGACGAAGTTGTCCTGCGCGCTTTGGAACGCGAACCGGCGCGTCGCTATCAGCAAGTCAGCGAAGTCAAAAGCAACGTGGAAACCATCACCACAACAACGACGCCGGCTGCGGCAACTCCGCCCGCGCCCAAAGCTCCGACGCCTGCCCCTCCGCCCACGGCGCCTCGCGCGGAGAGACCCGCGCCGCCATCCAAACGGAATCCAGCTCTGGCCGCCGGAAGCGTGGTGGTGGTGTTGATCATTGCGTTGCTCGTGTGGCGCTATGAACAGGCACAAGCCGACCGGAGACACGGACTTTACAGCAAAGACATGGATGATGCGAGAAGCGCGTTGGCGGCAAGTGCATCTGACCCCACCAACATTATCGCAGCGGTGCGGATGGTGCAGGATGCCTTGCGCTGGCTGCCCTCCGACTCAAATGCAGCCCAACTCAAGACGGAAGTGGAACTCAAGCGGGACAGCCTCTTCGGCAAATCATTCAGCGAAGCCACGAACGATCTGGCCTCAGGTAATTACGTGGCGTCGGTGGCGCAATTGCAAATCGCAACCACGCTCAAACCTGATAATGCGGACGCCAGGCTCTTGCGCGACAAGGCTCGAGCGAACCTGGCAGCGATCAACAAGATCCTCCAGAGCGAGGCCGCTTACCAAGTGGCCATGATGCATGGGCAAGCGTTGCTTGCGCGAGGTGATTACACAGGCACGTTGGCGCAGGCCGTAAAGGCGCTCTTACTCAAAGCTGGTGACGCGGCCGCACAAAAATTGCGTGAGGACGCTCAAAAAAAACTGAGAGCGATCAATATAGTCAGCCAGATAGAAGCCGATTACCAAGCGGCCATGAAAAATGGACTCGCGGCGCTGGCACGCGGCGACTATGCGGAAGCATCGGCTCGGGCCGATCAGGCGCTGTTACTCAAACCAAATGACGCGGCCGCGCAACATTTGCGCGACGACGCTCGAACGAAACAGAACGCGGCCAAACCCTAAAGAGAAAGAAAGGATGCGGCTAAGTCTTTGCTTACCGCCACTCCTTCTCCATGGAGATGAGTCTCAGGTCCAGCCACGCTTTGAGATCGCGCGCCGCAGTGGCGGTAAAAATCTTGGAGGCCTGGATGCTGTTGTGACTGTCCCCGTCGCTGGTCTGACAATTAAAATATACCTTACACGTCAATCCCTGCGGCGTGGTTTCAAAATCGGCGTGGGTGATGTTTTCCAGGTTCAGGTAGCAATCGCCGATTTTAACGAGTTTCATGGGCGGGGTTCAGGGGATGTTGCGCTGCGCCAGGCCGCGCTCGGTTTGCTTGTGGCGGAATTGCTCGTAGGCCCGGCGAATGTGCGCATGTTTGTTGCCCAGGATCGCGGCGGCCAGCAGGGCGGCGTTGACCGCGCCCGGCTCGCCGATGGCCAGGGTTCCCACCGGCACGCCTTTGGGCATCTGCACCATGGATAACAACGAGTCCATACCGTGCAAAGCTTTGGATTCCATCGGCACCCCCAGCACGGGCAGGCAGGTCTTGGCGGCGGTCACCCCGGCCAAGTGCGCCGCGCCGCCCGCGGCCGCGATGATGACTTCCAAGCCGCGCGCCGCGGCGGAAGAAGCCCACTCGAATAATAGGTCCGGGGTGCGGTGAGCGGAAATGACCTGGACTTCATGCGGGATTTGCAACTCGGCCAGTTGCCGCGCCGCATGCTGCATCGTAGCCCAATCGGACTGGCTGCCCATGATGACACCGACCAACGGTTGAATCTGTGTTTCCGCCATGAGGGTGAGATTAGAGACGAATTTCGAAAATTCAATTTCGAAATTTCACTCTCATTCCGCCGCCTGTTTCAGGGCCTTCAGGACGATGGACGGCGTTAAAAGCGGGGGCAACACAATCGGCGGTTTGGCGGCATCCTTGGGATAGACCAGGACCAAAGGCACGCCCGACCTTTCATAGTGGCGCAATACCTGTCCGATGGCCGGGTCTTCACGAGTGTAATCGCCCAGAAAGGCCACGGCGCCGATTTGCCGAAGCTCTTCCCGCGTGGAATTGATCTCCAGGCTGGTGGCTTTATTTATTTGACAGGTCAGGCAACTCTTGGCCGTGTAATCGACCAGAGCCGGATGGCCCGCTTGTTGCGCCTCTTGCACGGCTTGCGCACTCCACGGCTGCCAGAGAATCTTCGAGGAGTGGCCGCGCAGAACGCAGGTATAATCCAAAACCAGCAGCACCAGGCACAGCGCCGCCGCCAGGCCCTTGCGGCGAAGGGCGCGTTGCACAAATTCGCCCCACATCCACGCCGCCAGCGCCAGCACCACCAGAAAAAGCCCCAGCCACAGCACCGAGCTTTCGTCATTGGCCGAGAGCCACATCAGCCAGAAGGCGGTGGCCAGCATCGGAAAGCCCATGGCGATTTTGAACCTCTCCATCCACGCCCCCGGTTTGGGCAGCCATCCCATCCAGCGCGGCTGCGCGCACAACAGGACAAAAGGAAAAGCGAACCCGATGCCCGCCGTCAAAAAAAACAGCAGAATGACCATGGCCGATTGCGCCAGCGCAAACGCCAGCGCCACGCCCAGGAATGGCGCCGTGCAGGGCGTGGCCAGGACCGTCGCCAGCACGCCATTGAAAAACGCGCCGGAAAACCCCTGGCGCGATGCCAGATCACTGGCTGCCCCGGTGGCGCGTGAACTCAAGGTAATCTCGAACACCCCAAAGAGATTCAACGCAATTAGCGTCACCAGCACCGTCAGCGCCACTTGCACCTTGGGGTGGCGAAAGAGGTCGCCCCAGTTGGCCAGGCCTCCGGCCGCTTGAACGCCGATAGCCAGCGCGGCCAGGAGCAAAAACGAAACCAGGACTCCCAAGCCATAGACCAGCCCCAAATTCCGCACCCGCCCAGCCTTCTCCCCCGATTGTTTGACAAAGCTCAGAATCTTCAGCGCAATGATGGGCAAAACACACGGCATGACGTTCAATATCAGCCCGCCCAAAAAGGCGAAACAAAGCATCGTCACCAGGGCGCCGCCGGAGATCGGGGCCGCGTCGGTTCGTGGCCCCGCCGGTGGCGGCTGGATGGCCAGCGCGCCCTCCACCGCCTGCGCCTGCGGCGAATTTGCGCCGCCCACCAGGATGCCCGCCAGGTGGTCCGGCCAGCCGTTGGTTTCGTTCTTGGTGACCATTTTGCGCAACCGGATCGCCCCGCCGCCGCCTGGCAGCGTCTCCGTCGTTCCGTCCACGGAAAATTGGGGGCTGCCGTACGGATAGAAATCGGCCGGCGTCGCGCTGCTTTTCCACTCGATAATGACCGGGCGCGAATTGCTCGCGGTCTGGCTGCTTTGCCAATACGCCGTGGCCGTGTCTGCCTGGGCGGGTGGCGGAATCCTTTTGCGCCATTGCTCGATCAACGCCGCATCCGCCGACGGTTTGGTTTCCGCCCCGATGTTCAGCGTCGCTGCGTCCGTCCCCTCAGCCAGGACGCATCCCCCCTCCATTGAGCATTCCATCCAATGCGCCGCGGCTTTGAGCGTAAGCGGCCCGGCGCGCAAGCCGTCCGGCAGCTTGATTGGTGTCAATAATACAACTTGACGGGTGTAAATGTAAGTGATCAGCGCGATGTCCCCGGCCTTGTCCACCTCCTTCTCGGGAAGGGGCCAATCGATCGGCCCGGCGGAAACGCCGTCCGGAAGGGTCCAGTCGATTTTGACCGGGATGCCCGCGTCGCCGCCGTAGCGCCAATAAACATGCCAGGCGGGAGGCACGTCCATTACCATGCCCGCCCATACGGTATCGCCCGCCCGCGCCGTCTCGGCCGAAAGAACCAAGTGGATGCGAGTTTTAGGCGCCCCCAAGGCGGGCCAAGCCAGGCCGACCGCGAACAGCAGGGCGATCCGCCACCAACGCTTTGCCACAGAGGCAGTCAGCATAAAAACATTCGTCTGACGCACACCGACAATATGCCCCCTCCCGCGAAATCCGCAAACCGCCGGTTATTTGGCCGCTACGGGCGCCACGCGGCCTTCCTTCTCCTTAACCAGAGTCGCTCCCTTGCCGATGCGCTGGCGCAGATAAGTCAGCTTGGCCCGGCGCACCGAGCCTCTGCGTTCGATTTCCACCTTGTCAATGCGAGGGGAATGGACGGGGAAAATGCGCTCCACGCCTTCGCCGTAACTGATGCGCCGGACGGTAAAGGTGGAATTAAGCCCGTGTCCACGCCGGCCAATGACCACGCCGGCAAAAATCTGAATGCGCTCCTTGTCGCCTTCGATCACCTTGGTGTGGACACGCACAGTGTCGCCGACGCCGAACTCGGTGGCGCCCTTGCGATACTGCTCTGATTCAATTTTGTCTAACAATGCCTGGTTCATAAATTCTCTTTCATTGCGTCTTCTTCTTCCACAGATCGGGCCGGCGCGATTGCGTCCGCAGGGCCGCTTGTTGGCGGCGCCATTTCTCGATCTCCGCATGGTTGCCCGAGAGCAGCACCGGGGGGACTTTCAGTCCCCGGAATTCAGCCGGCCGCGTGTAATGCGGATACTCCAGCAACCCCTGGCTGAACGATTCGTCCAGCGCGCTTTGGTCGTCCCCCAGCGCTCCCGGCAACAGCCGCGTCAGGGCATCGATGATCACCATCGCCGCCAGCGAGCCGTTGGTCAGCACGAAATCGCCGATGGACAGTTCATCATCGGCCAACTCCGTACGTACCCGTTCGTCCACTCCTTCGTAAGCGCCGCCAATGAGCAGCAGCCTCGGCTCGGTGGCCAACTGCCGGGCCGCCTCTTGGTCGAACAACCGGCCGGCCGGCGTGAGCAAAATCACTTTCGTGCTGGCGTCGGCCAGGGCCTCAACGGCCTCGAAAATCGGTTCCGGCTTCAAGACCATGCCTGGCCCGCCCCCGAAGGGCCGGTCATCGACCGTTTTGTAATGGTCGTGCGTGTAATCGCGCAGGTTATGCACCCGCAGATCCAACAAGCCGCCTTTGCGGGCGCGCTGGATAATACTCACATCAATCGGTCCCGTGAACATCTCCGGGAACAGGGTGAGCACATCAATTCTCACGCGGTTGGTCCGGCGCATCCTCCACAATTTCCAGCGTGCAGCGGAGCGCCTTCCTGGCGCTGCCAGCCAGCAGCAGGGAACGCAGGGCATTGATGGTCATCCCCTGCCGTCCTATGATTTTGCCCACGTCCTCCGGGTGCATCCGCAGTTCATAAATCGTCAGCGCGTCCTTGACCACCGGCGTGACCGTCACGGCTTCCGGATGGTTGACCAACCCCTTGACCACATACTCCAAGAAGGCTTGCATACGCCGAAACAACAATACCTCAGACCGCCACAGGCGCTTTACTCAGTTTCTTGATAAAGCTGGCCACGGTGTCGCTGGGCTGCGCGCCATGGCTGACCCAATACTTGGCGCGATCCAGGTTCATCTTGCAATTATCGCCCTTTTTCATGGGCTGATAACTGCCGATCTCCTCGATGAATCTTCCATCCCGCGGACTGCGGGCATCGGCCACGACAATGCGGTAATATGGGGCATTTTTGGCCCCGACCCGTTTTAAACGAATTCTCACTGACATAATTAATCTGTTCTGTGGCGGCGGCGCGCCACGACAACATCAACCGCCCGCCGCTTCCGCAGCGTCCAAAAAGGTTGGCCAGCCTAATCTTGACCCGTCCCGTTGGCAAGCCCTCTTTTTTGGATTCTTCAGACCGGGTGCCGGACGAGCTGTGGAGTTTCTCCCGGAACTCTCCAGGCCAGTCCGCCGTGCCTGCCGGGACCGGCCCGCATTACCGCTTTGCCGGGCCGCCGTTGGACCGCTTTCCCTTCACTGCTCCTGGAGCCGGAAGAAGGCGGCCTGATTGCTCGCTGCGCTGGTGAAGACACTTTGGCTCCCGGCGGTGGTAATCCCGCTGGTAATATCGCTCCAACCTCCTGCGGCAAGGTTGGTCGTGGTCTGCAACACGTAGCTCGAAGCCGAGGCCGGCCAGGAGATGACAACTTGATTGCCCGACGAGACGATGGCCAGCGACGGCGGCGCAGGCAGAACCAGCGTGTACATCGTGCCATCGCCATGGCTGCCCCCGATCGCCGCGGTCCCATAGAGGGTATTTCCCGATAAAATTAACGACGCCACCGGCAAAGCTCCCCCGCTGTTGGTGAAATGATTTGAAGCATTCGTTTGACCAAGTGAGAAACTGTATAAATTGGTAAAACCCGAGCCATCGATGTTGAGGCTGAAAACCGTGCCAAGATCCGCGCTGCCACCATCTTGTGCCGTCCCGTACAGTGTGCTGCCCGACAAAATCAAAGCGGTCACCGGAAAGAATCCGTCGGTGTTGGTGTAGTCTCCCTGTGTCTCGTTGTAGTTGGGAGAACTGAAACTGAACAAAGTCGTAAAAACCAAGTCATTCGTTTGGAGGCTGAACACCGTACCGGTGCCCGCGCTGCCGCCATTTTGCGCCGTCCCATACAATGTGTTGCCCAGTAAAACCAAACCGGAAACCGGATTGGCTCCGTCGCTGTTCTCATATAATGCCAGGACCGGTTCGTAGGTAGCTTCACTGAAACTATACAGGTTTGTAAAATCCGAGCCATCGATGTTGACGCCGAACACGGCGCCGCTGGCCCCGGTGCCGCCATACTCCGCCGTGCCAAAGAGTGTGTTACCCGATAAAATTAATGTGGACGCCGGAATGGCTCCGTCGCTGTTGGTGTATTTATCATAGACATCAATGGTGGATCCCACCGCGAAACTATGCACAATGGAGAAATCCGAGCCATCAGTGTTGATGCCGAACACCGTGCCATTGCCTGCGTTGCCGCCACTTTGCGCCGTCCCATACAATGTATTGCCCGCTAAAACCAATCCGGCAAAAGGATTGGCTCCGTCGCTATTGGCATACAAGGGTGAACCGGAGGTGGCCGTAAAACTATGCAGGTTGGTAAAACCCGAGCCGTCGGCGTTGACCCTGAACACCGTGCCACTGCCCCCGCTGCCGCCATTCGCTGTCGTTCCATACAGCATGTTGCTCGATAAAATCAAACCGGCAAACGGATCGGCTCCGTCGCTGTTGGTATAATTGCCCAAATCATTAGCGCCACCCGCCGAGAAATTATGCAAATTCGTAAAACCCGAGCCATTGGTGTTGATGCTGAATATCGTGCCATTGCCCGCATTGCCGCCATTGATCGCCGTCCCATACAGTGTGGCGCCCGATAAAAGCAAAGGCGATTCGGGAAAGGCTCCGTCCATGTTGTTCGAATCAGCGCCGGAGGTGGCCGTGAAGTTATACAGCGTGTCGAAGACCGGGGATTGCGCTCGGACTGGCGAGAGTGCGCCCAAGGCCAACAGCGCCGCGCCGCATAACAAAATCATTCCGCGCTTCATCATCTTTCAGGCTGATTCGGGACCTCATGGCAGGCCTGTTTCGCAAAAAACGCCGCGTGTTCTTTGGACAAAGCAGCCCTCATACAGCCATTCTTACGCGGGCTTGGCCCATGCGTCAAGGGTTCGATTCAGGCCGGGCGCCGGCCAGTCCCGGAAAAGCATTGAAAATGTAGGCCCGTCACGGCTACCTCTGCTTGGGGCGGGAACACACGCCTTGGATGGAATTGATCGTTTTTGAAGATGAGCACCTGCTGGTGGTCAATAAGCCGGCCGGCTGGAATACGCACGCGCCCGCGCCTTTCGCCGGCGAGGGCCTCTACGAGTGGCTCCGGCATCGCCACCCGCGCTGGAGCACTCTCTCCCTTCTCCACCGTCTGGATAAGGAAACGTCCGGGTTGATGGTCTTTGGCAAAACCGCCGCCGCCAACCGCTCGCTCACGTTGCAATTCGACCAACGGCGCGTGGAAAAAAAATATATCCTCTTGACGGATCGCCCACCCGCCTTCCGCGTCTGCCGCGCGCGCTCCGCGCTGGTGCGCACCGGCGCCAAGTACGCCAGCCGGCCGCCCCACGCCGGCGCGCCGCTGGCGGAGACTCTCTTTTCGACCGCCGGCGCGGCCATTGAGGCCGTTCCGTTGACAGGCCGGACGCATCAAATCCGTGTCCACGCGGCCGAGCACGGTTTTCCCATTCTTGGAGACACTCTTTACGGTGGCGCTCCCGCCGCCCGCCTCTGCCTGCACGCCGCGGAATTGCGCTTCGAGCATCCCGTCACCGGCCAGCCGCTCTCCTTTTCCGTGCCGCCGGATTTTGCGGAAGATTCCCGGCTGGCGTTGCGCTCGGCGATTATCGATCCCTCGCTCACTGACGCCTTTCGCCTGGTGCATGGGGCGGCGGATGGCTGGCCGGGGTTTTATCTCGACCGCCTGGGTGAAGATCTAATGGCGCAAACTGCCTCCGCGCTGACGGTCCCGCAGCGCCAACTCATGGAGCGGATCGGGGCGCGCGCCGTTTATCATCAACTTCTGCAACGGCAGGGGCGCACTCCGCCGCGATGGCTCTGGGGCGCGCCAGCCGCAAATGAAATTCTGGTGCGCGAAAATGGATTACGCTTCCTGCTGCGACTGGAAGAAGGCGGCTCCATCGGGCTTTTCCTGGATCAACGGGAAAACCGCCGCCGGGTGTGGCAACGTTACGTCGCGCCGGGATTTGAGCTTCCGCCCGCCCCGGCTGTGCTCAACGCCTTTGCCTACACCTGCGGTTTCTCCGTTGCCGCGGCGTCCGGCGGCGGCCGTGTCACCAGCCTGGACCTGTCAAAAAATTACTTGGCGTGGGGCCGGCGCAACTTCGAGCTAAACGGGTTAGACCCGTCCCCGCACGAATTCCTATTCGGCGACGCCTTCGCCTGGTTCCGGCGTCTTGTCAAGAAGAAGCGGCTTTTTGACCTCCTCATCCTCGATCCTCCGACTTTCTCCCGCTCGCGCGAGAGCGGCGTGTTTCAAGCGGAGAAGAATTATGGCGCTTTGGTGGCCGCCGTGTTGCCTTTGCTCAAACCCGGCGGCACGCTATTGGCCTCGACCAACGCGGCGGCCTTCGCGCCGGAGGATTTCATCGAAGCCGCCACCGGATCGATTCGGCGGGCGGGCCGGAGCGTGGTGCGCCGCCACTATGCGCCGCAACCGCCTGATTTCCCCATCGAGCGCGCCGAGCCGGCCTATTTGAAGACCATCTGGCTGCAGGTGGATTGACGGGCTGGAGGCCTTCCCGAATCATGATCGATTATCTCGAAAGCGCATCCGTCCCCTGTCGCGAACATTAGACTATCTTATTTTAAACCACGGGTCAAACCTCCTTGTATGGTCTGACTGGGTTTGACCGGGCGCGTTCCGCCGCCCCCTTTTCCTCATCGGATTGTCCAATTTCAGGACACGGCAACCGCCCCGCAGGTTTGATTTGGTTTGACTGGGTTTGACTAGCCGGGTCATTCGGGCCTGTTATGCGTGAAAACCACGCAATTCGCAACCCCTCCCCAACTATCTAAAGCCAAGGTGCGTGGATGAACAAACTTCGCCAACACATAAGCAATCCTAATCCACTTACATGCAGGCCAATCGTCCGGTACCCGCTCCTGCGGTTATCCTTGTCGAGGCCGCATTCGCGACTGCGAACTTTCAAAGAACAGGCGCGTGAGCGCCACACACACAGAACAATACTATGTTATGAAGGAAACGCAAAATGCGTTTTTGGACGGGCTTGATCCAGGCCGCAAATGAGATTCTGAACCGCACTATTTTTGGACCCGACGCCCGGCGCACAAATCGAAATCTTGAAACCTGTGAACCTTGAATGGCATACGACTTCTCCTATCCGGCGCGCGCCACGAAAATGGCGAGCACAATCCTTTTCGGCGCCAATTTTTTCATGAGTCGATCATTCGTGCAGGAATTGCTTGAAAAACTCGGTTGCTCTCAACCACTTTGCGCGGTATCATAATTCCAGAAAGATTCGTTTATGTCAGACCAAGAGAAGAACATCGAACTACTGGAGAATCAGTTTCCGGCCATCTCCGGGTCGGCTTTTGCGGCGGCCCGCGAGCGAGTTCTCGCTTCTGGACAAAGTGTGCTGCAATCCGAGCATGGAAATATTTACGAGGTATTTCCCGATGGCCGCCGTAATCTGGTGAAAACGATCGAACCTCCCACATTTGTCGTACCCGGTCGCAGAATCACCATCCGGTGAGCATGAGCGTGCCACGCCTCCGGATGTTCGCCGGGCCGAACGGTTCGGGCAAAAGCACATTGAAGTCCTGCCTTCCCAAGGAATTGTTGGGCGTGTATTTGAATCCCGATGAGATCGAGCAGGAAATCCGCCGGCAGCTTTTTCTGGATTTTGCAGCCTATGGAGTGACGACGACGGTTGACGAGGTGTTGGCGTTCTTCAAAGGATCTTCGTTGTTGATTACCGCCGGGTTTGGCGAGGCCACCAAACAGCTTGGATTTGCGAATGACCGGCTGGATTTTAGGAAAGTGGACGTGAATTCTTATTTCGCATCCGTGGCGGGGGATTTTCTCCGGCAAAAGCTGCTGGACCAAAAGCTTTCGTTCACTTTTGAAACGGTGATGTCTCATCCGAGCAAAGTGGATCTGCTGGCCAGTGCGCAGCAAGCGGGCTATCGGACTTATTTGTATTTCGTCGCCACAGATGATCCGGACATCAATATTTCGCGGGTGCGCAGCAGGGTGAAATTGGGCGGGCACGCCGTGCCGGAAGACCGGATCGTGAAGCGTTACCACCGCTCTCTGGACTTGTTGATGCAAGCCATACAGCACACGAACCGCGCTTATGTGTTCGACAACTCTGGTGACAACAAGGACAAGAAGCACACTTGGCTCGCGGAAATTACTGATGGCGCGGTACTGGACCTAAAATCAGACCAGGTGCCCGCCTGGTTCAAGCGATCAGTCTTGGACAAAATCAACTCGCAACCGGCATGATCGTCGGCAGCCAGAATGAGTAATTACATCGCTTGGCGCCCAGCGAGAGAATAGACCAGCGCCCAAAATTAAGCCACGCCAGAAATGAATCCACATGAATCCAAGAGTGATGAGCACCCAAAATTTAATCGTCTCTTTTCATACCAGCGTGTGGACATGTCCAAACCATACCCACTCTTCGTGTAAAAAACAAGCGTGGAACCGTTGGGCGTGGAACCATTGGACTCGAGCCCAGAGTCCACCCGGAACCGGCTCCAGTGATTCATTCGGCCGCTGGGGCATCGCTCTCCGCCACACTCTGTAATATATCATCGACTTCAAGCCGCTCGTCTTCTGCGAATGATGCCGCGCACGAATAATTCACTACAATAGTCCGACTGCCGCAAAACAACCACCAAAAACGATGAAAGGCGCCACTCCCTGTGCTTGTCGTGGCGATGCCCTGCAGCTTGCCAGAAAACTGCTTATGGAAGGCAGGGTTGAACTTGGGGCGCTCCGATTCCGGCCGGCAGACCATCACGAAGATCTGCCCAATGCCATCCGGTTTGAAAAACGTTGCACCATCGAAAAGAAGCTCCCTCACTTTCCATCCTTCGGGAAGGCGGGCCTGCCAGATTTTCGTTTGATAAAGATGCGGCATAATTCCCCGATCGGCCTAACAATTATCAAACCACAAAGCGCGGTTCAAACACAGGTCCCAAGCCGTGCTTGCGCAATAACTCGATGAAACGCGCGATGCCGCGCCGTTCCTCCGCGCCTAAATGATAGTGGATGTGCCAGCCCAAGTAGTCCTTGCGAAAGTCGTGATCGAATTCCGTCCGGCTGGAAATGATGTAGTCCAGCGTGTCCAGGCCGAAGTTCCGGGCCTCGCGCAAACCGCGGCGCAAGGCTTCGTTGGGAATGCGCCGCAACGCCCACACCGCATAGACAAACGGCAAACCTGTCAAGTCGAACCACGCCGCGCCTAAATCCCACATCGCATGCGGCGGCGAGGAGCGGGCGAACTCCAGCGCCTGGTCCCCGATCAAAAGCACGTTTTCCAGCGAGCGCGCGGCCGCGTAATCGGGCAGCGGGCGCAGCTCCGGCCGCCAGCCGTTCTCGGCCAGCAGCACCTTGAGCAAATGCAAACTCGACAGCGAAGCGGTGTCGCAATAAATCTCCCGCATCTCCGCCAGCGGCTGCCGATGGGCCAGAAAGACGCTCTGGACTTCCCCCAGCGAGGCCACGGCAATGCCGTCAAGTATATCGTAGCGGTCGTGCAGCAGCACTTCCGTCAGGCTCACCAGCGCCGCGTCCAACTCATCGCGCTGCAACAGCCGCGCCAATTCCGATGGCGGCGCGAAGAGGATTTGCTCCTCCAGCCCGCGCGTCAGCGGCACCGCGTTGAGATAAGGCACGGAGCCGATCTTGAAGCCGGCCAGGGAATTCTCCATTTGCGCTTCCTGCTGGAGCAAACCGGGCCGCGTTTCGCGCTCGAAGCGCCGGGCCAATTCTTCCGGCGTCTCGGGGGGAGCCAGGCGCAGCTTGGGCGTTTCTTCAGGGGTGGGCATGGAAGCTCAAGCGGAGGCCAGATTGCTCTCCAAAACCTGGGATACGCCCGCCGCCGTCGCGTCCTCCCCCGGCGGGGCGTTCCAAATTTTAACCGGCTGATAAAAAGTGTCGCGCTGCACGGGCGTGCGTCCGGTCTCGCGGATGGCTTTGACCATTTCCGCCTCGGTTTGTAGTTGCGGTGTGGTGGCGCCGGCCATGTGAAAAATATGCTCTTCCAGGATCGTGCCGTGCAAATCATCCGCCCCGTAATTCAGCGCCACTTGTGCCAGCTTCAAGCTCAGTCCGACCCAGTAGGCTGTGATGTGGTCGAAGTTGTCCAGGTAGATTCGGCTCACGGCGATAGTGCGCAAAGAATCAAAACCGGTCGGCGGAACACGCACCGGAATATCGTTGTTCTCCGGTTGGTAAGGCAGCGGCACGAAACCGGTGAAGCCGCGCGTCTCGTCCTGCAAATCGCGGAGCTGGCGCAAGTGATCGACCCGGTCGGCCAGCGATTCCACGTGCCCGTAGAGCATCGTGCAAGTGCTCCGTCCACCCATCTTGTGCCAGGTGCGGTGAACGTCCAGGTATTCCTCGGCCGATTCCTTCCCGCGGGCGATGCGCGAGCGGATCTCCGGGCGGAAAATTTCCGCGCCGCCGCCCGTCAACGAATCCAGGCCGGCCTCGCGCAATTCGCGCAACGTATCGGCGACCGATTTCCGGGCCATCCACGCCAGGTGCAAAATCTCGATGGCCGTGAAGCATTTCAATTGCAGGCGCGCGTCCACCGCTTTGAGCGCCCGCAGCATCTCGGTGTAATAACTGAAGGGCAAAGAGGGATGCAGCCCGCCGACGATGTGCAATTCAGTCACGCCCACGGCCAGGGCGGCGCGCGCTTTGCTCGCGATCTCCTCGACGGTGAATTGCATGCCGTCGGCATCGCGCTTCTTGCGGGCGAAGGCGCAGAACTGGCAGCTCAGGATGCAGTAATTGGAATAATTGATGTAGCAGTTGACGATAAAGCTGGCGCGGGCGCCGTTTTTCCGTCGGCAAACCAGGCTGGCCATGGCGCCGAGGGCGTTGAGGTCTTTGCTCTCAAAGAGCCGCAGCGCCTCCTTTTCGGAAAACCGTTCGCCCGCCGCGGCCTTTTCGTAAAGGCCGCGCCATTCCCCCTGTTGCAAAAAAGAATTCATCTTTTGAACCGAATCCATGGAAACACAATTTCGGTCAGAGTCACGACCAGAAACACCACCCCGATGAGGGCGTTGAGGCGGAAGAAGGCCACTTGAATCCAATCCAAGCCGCGCCGCCGCGCCAGCCCATGTTCCAGCAGCAAACAGCCCAAAATGAAAATCAGGCCCGCGCCGTAAGCCAGGCTCAATCCCGCCAGCAAGCCGAAGACGGCCAGCAGCAGCCACATCGCCAGATGGCACAGGAACGAGGCGGAGAGCGCATTGGCCACGCCCCATCGCACCACCAGCGAGTGCAAGCCGTGCCTTCGGTCAAACTCGTGATCTTGCACCGCATAGATAATGTCAAAGCCCACCAGCCAAAACATCACCGCCGCCGCCAGCAACAAGGGCAGCGCCGCGCTGTATTGCAAGACCCGCGCTCCGTGTCCCGGTGGCCAGAAATCAAAACTGCCCTTCACCGCCAGCCACGCGCCCACCGGCGCCAGCGCCAGCGCCAGCCCCAAAAAAACGTGCGTGAAATCCGTGAACCGTTTCGTCAGCGAATAAAAGCAAATCACCAGCAGCGCCATAGGCGAAAGGTAAAAGCAGACCGGGTTGAGGAAGTAGGCGGCGGCGATCAATCCCGCCCCGCTCGCCAGGCACAATGTCCAGGCGCCCGCCAGCGAAATCTCCCCGCGCGGCAAATGGCGCCCGGCCGTGCGCGGATTGGCGCGATCGAATTCGCGGTCAGCGATGCGATTGAACGACATCGCGCACGTCCGCGCGCAGGTCATGGCAGCCAGGATGAGCAGGAAGACTCTGGCCCCCGGCCAGCCCCGTTGGTCGCGCGCCGCCACGGCCATCGAGGCCAGGGCGAAGGGCAGGGCGAAGACAGTATGGGAGAACTTGACAAAGCCGCCCCAGCGGCGAAGGGCCGCCAAAATGGCACCATCGCGCCTGGCCGCAGACGGCGGGGGCGCATGGTCAAGGTGTTGCCCGTGGCTGCCAGGCTGGCCTTGCGGTTCCATATTGCCCTAGGGCATGACGCCCAAAGCTGGTTTGTCGAACTTCACGCCCTTGCGGACGGCGTGATCATACATTTCGGCCACGTAGCGGCGGCGTTCTTTGAGCGGCAGAAAGTTCACGCGCGCCATTTCCTCCCCAAACGCGCGCACGTGAAAGTCGTAGATCGCGCGACGCAGTTTTCGGCGAACCGCCGGCGGCCAGACGATTTTGCGCTGTTTTGTCCTTTTCATTCCGAGTAAAGTTTAAAGTGTCCTCGGACATCTGGCAACCACGCCGCGGCAGAAGGATGGACCATTTGAGCCAGCGCCTCACGCGCCTCGGCCATGAGCCGATCTACACCATAGTCACGCAACGGATCGACCGGCAGGTGGTTTTCGGCGCACCGAACCCGTATGGCATGTTGCACTGCCAGTGGGGTCCCGGACGGCAGGCGAGACTTCCGCAACGCCGTCCAGTAAGGTCGCACGGCCCTTTCGTAGATGTGCAATCGAATGCGATCGAGTTCGTGCCAGAATTGAATCTCCGCGTGCAGGGCTGGACGAAGCCGGGAATCCTTGGCCAGTTCAAGGATGGGCCGCCTCTTCAACAAATCCTCAGGCGCGTGGGCCGCGCCGTCGAAGGCGCGGAGAAGAGTCTCATCGTAGATGTGCAACCAGCCGCGCGGGTCCCCGGCCGCCAGCATCCGTGCGCCTATGGCGGTCACAAACGGCCAGTCCTTGGCGCGATTGGTCCGTTTCATCTCGGCGACGGTGTGCGGACCAGCGTAAAAGCCCCGAATTTCCGCCTCCCACGGCGAACTTCCCCGCGGGGCAAGTCCGAATATGTCCAGATACGCTTCCGATCCCAATCTTTCCCAAGCGAAGTGGCTGGTCCAACCACCACGAAACCACCGCGCATCCAGGGGAGGAGTCATGCGGCCTCTGTAGTCGGGCGGATGGCCCTCCAATTTCGTTTCGCTCAGCAAGTCCAAAAGTTTTCCGGTCGAATCTGGCGCGCACAGCAGATCACAGTCTTGCGTGGATTGGGCCACACCAAAGGCCACACAGGCCATGCCACTGGTGATGGCGCACACGACGCCCCGCGAGCGCGCGCGAGCAACCAAGTCCTCGTAGAAACGCTCCAGTTCGGCGTAGGTTAAAGACATGGCCTTTCTTTACCGTTACCGGCCCGCCGCGTCGAGAGGCAAAGCCGAGGGAATGTTATTACCATTCATGTTAGAATGTTAGAATGAATAACGTCGAAATGAGGCTTGACCGCCCGCAGGATGGTTCTGGATATTGTGTCTTAAGCGGAAGTGAATTGTGAACAAGCTCTGGAATAAATAGTGCATAAGCTGGCAGCAGTGTCGTGGTAAGTTTTTCTTGCGCCTACTTGACCGTTTTGGCCGAAAATGAAAAAATTTTTCAGATGAATCGAACACTTCATTTGCCAGGGTTCCTCATTGCAATGGAGGGTATCGACGGCTGTGGCAAATCAACCCAGGCGCAGTTTGTCCAGGAGCGTTTGCAGGCCAGGAAGTTTTGCGTCATCAGAACAAAAGAGCCGACGGCGGGGCAGTGGGGCCAAATGCTTCGAGATTCCGCCTTGACCGGACGCCTGTCTCTGGAAGAAGAGGTGGAGGCGTTCATCAAGGACAGAAAGGAGCACGTCGAGACCGTCATCAACCCAGCCTTGCGTGAAGGCCATATCGTGATCGTTGATCGTTATTACTTTTCCACGATGGCGTATCAAGGGGCGCGTGGCATGGATCCGGAGGAGTTGATGAGGCGCAATGAGTTGTTTGCTCCAGAGCCGGATTTGCTGGTGGTTTTCGATATTGACCGAAAATTGGCGAAGGAACGAATCAAAACGCGAGGGGACAAGGCCAATCACTTCGAAAGAATCGGAAGCCTGATAAAGGCGCGCGCGATATTCAATAGCATCAAGAAACCGTACTTGTATCGATTGGATGCGGCACAAGGGCCGGAAATTCTGCGCGACCTGGTCGTGCGTCAATTTTCCGCAATGTATGCGGAGCGCATTGCCCAGTCAAATAATACCCCAAGGGCAAAACTGAATATGATTTTAAATCTTTTTGGTGGCGACTCGGTCTAATCCGCAGTCCAAATCGGCAAACGCAGCACCTCCACCAGTTTCCGGGCCATCATCCTGCGGCGCACGCTGGTAACGCTGCCTTTCGGCTCTTGGAATTGTTCCTATTCGAGATTCTTGGGACGGCGGATAACCGAGGATTTTGCCAGCCGGTTCTCTTCCTGCATTTCCTCCGCAGTGTAGCAGTGGGCAAAATAACCGGGGGGTCGAAGCGGAATGGGATCGATTTCGGGAACTTCCTGAAGCACAAAACGCCGGCGCCCCTTTTCATCACGTAAGGGACAAAGGCTGCTGATACGCGATCAAGAATAATCGACGGAAGGGAAAGATCACGCGGCCATCCCTGCGAACGGGATAAGCCCGCCGAATACCCTCAAGATATTGTGCGGTGAAGCCGGACCTCTGCTGGTCATTGGCCAGCGCATCCAGAAAGGGCCGCAAACCGGTCCCCTTGTACCACTCGACGATGGCGGCGGCGTCTTCCATGATGTGCAGGTATTCCGTCTGCCAGAAATCCACCTTGGCGGCGACCGGGGCAAGGATGTCGCAGTAAGTCGCCAGATCATGAACGTGCCATTCGCGGATGCCATCCGCCGGGAAATAATCGCGCCAATCCTCTGATGCCGCCAGCTCCCTCATAATGCGATGTGCGGGGGCGTCGTAGTTGGCGGGCATCTGGATGGCCAGTGCGCCTCCCGCAACAACGTGCGTCAAGAGCTTGGGAAACAGCGTCGCATGATCGTCCACCCACTGCAACGCGGCGTTGCTGAATACAATATCGTAAGTTTGGTGGTTTTTATTGGCCCAAGCAGCTATGTCGCCCACGAGCCAAGTCAGATGCGTGTGTGTTTGACGGGCGGCGGCGATCATCTCTGGCGAGCTGTCCAGCCCTGTCAACTCAGTCTTGGACCAGCGTTCAGCCAGAACGGAAGTACTGTTCCCAGGCCCGCAGCCCAGGTCAATTACACGGTCGGGAACCGCGATGGCGATGCGAGCCGCCAGTTCCCGGCAGGGCCGCGTGCGCTCGTCATTGAAGCGAAGATATTGTTCGGCATCCCATGTGGGCATGACAACGAATTGTATCTTATTATTTTTTGACAGCTAGACTTTTCGCTTCTGGCAGCCTTCATCCTTTGCCGGGGCGGCGCTTGCGGACTGGCTCAATGGTTTTTTCGCGGGCGCGCGTCACCAGGACGATCGCGCATCCCTCGTAACCAAAAGCGCGCCGCATTTCTTGCGTGAGATACTTCCGGTACTGGTCGGACAACAAATCGGTCCGGTTCACGAACAGCAGAAACGTCGGCGGCGCCTGCCGGACTTGGGTGGCGTAGAAAAATTTCAGCCGGTGCCCGGACGCGCTGACGGGCTGCCGCCGCTCGATGGCATCGTTCAATGCGCGATTCAAGATCGCCGTCGGCACCTTCTGCCGCAGTTGCGAGGCGACGTAGCGGATCGATTCCAGCAAACGGTCCAAATGGAAGCCCGAGGTGGCGGAGGTGAAAATCACGGGCGCATAATCCAGAAAGAACAGGCGCTCGCGCACCCATTGTCCAAACTCCGCCAGGGAGGCCAGCGGTTTGTCCTGGCCTTCGCGCCGTTTTTCCCGGCTGGCGGCGCGCAGGTCCCGGCGGCCGGCCTCCAGGCCCGGCACGGCCAGGTCCCACTTGTTGACTACCAGTATGCACGCCCTCCGCGCCTCTATGATCTTGTCGGCCACTTTTTTGTCCTGCATCAGGATGCCGGCCTCGGCGTCCAGCACGAAAACAACGATGTCGCAACGGTCGATCGACTCTTCCGTTCGCTTGACACTGAAGAATTCGACCGAGTTGTCCACGCGCCGCTCCCGCCGCACGCCGGCGGTGTCGATCAGGATATATTTCTGCCGCACACCTTCGGTTTCCACTTCAAAGGGAACATCGACCGCGTCGCGCGTCGTGCCGGGAGTGGGCGAGACAATGACCCGCTCTGAGTGCGTCAGCGCGTTGATCAGGGACGATTTGCCGACGTTGGGCCGTCCCACCACGGCCAGCTTGAGCGCCGGTTCGGCGGCGGCGTCCGCGTTGGCGGCGGCGGCGGCGGGAAGGGCCGCCAGCGCGGCGTCCATCAAGCCGTCGATCCCCCGCTGGTGGATGGCGCTGACAGGGAAAATCTTGGCAAAACCCAGCTCGGAAAACTCGGCGGCTCCGATTTCGTCCCGGTCATTGTCCGCTTTATTCACGGCCACCAGCGTCGTCTTGCCCGCGCGGCGCAACTTGGCGGCGACTTCCTTGTCCAGCGGCACGACCCCGTCGCGCACGTTGACGACCAGGATGACGACCAGGGCGGCCTCGATGGCCAATTCCACCTGCTCGAACGCGGCGCGGGCGATGACGTCGCGCGCCTTTTCCCCATGCACCAGGCCGATGCCGCCCGTATCGACCAGCGTGAAGGGCCGCCCGTGCCATTCGACCTCGGCCATGACGCGGTCGCGCGTCACGCCCGGTTCGTCGTGAACGATCGCGATGCGGCGTCCGGCGATGCGGTTAAAAAGGGCCGACTTCCCGACGTTGGGCCGGCCCACGATGGCGATTAGATCTGACATGCTTTGCCACCATACCCCGGAATCCGTCTGGCCACAAAGCTTCTTAAAAGTGAGGATTATACTTGAGCCAAGGGCAAAAAAAACTACTGTTAGCGCATGTCTAAGGTAAAACACATTGTCCTTTTGAAGTTCAAAGAGGGAACGACCGAGGAACAAATCACGAAGTTCTTCGAGGATGTCCTGGATTTGTCGGAGACGGTGCCAGGCATCGACGATTACGTTTCCGGCACCAACTGCAGTCAGGAAGGCCTCCATCAGGGCCTGACTCATGGCTTCATCATGACCTTCTCTGACGTCGCCGCCCGCGACTCCTACTTGGTCCATCCCGAGCACGAGCGGTTCAAAACCACGGCCTTCCCCTTGGTGGAAAACTCTCTGATCTTCGATTTTGAGGTCTAAGGTCCGCCGAGGCGTTGCCAACGGGGGGAACGTCTCTCCGCCGTTCACATGAAACGCACCCATCATTGTAATGAGTTGCGCCCGGCCCACATTGGCCGGAACGCGACGCTTTCCGGCTGGGTTCATTCCCGGCGCGATCTCGGCGGCCTGATCTTCATCGACATCCGCGACCGTGAGGGCCGCACGCAAACGGTCTTTGACCCGTCGGATTTGCCCAAGGAACTCTTCGACCGCGCCGCCGCCCTGCGCAGCGAATGCGTCGTCAGCGTCTCCGGCCCGGTCCGCACCCGCCCGCCCGGCAGCAACAATCCGAAAATCCCCACCGGCGAAATCGAGATCGCCGCCACCTCGCTGGAAGTGCTGAACATGGCCGCCGTGCTCCCCTTTCCCGTCGATGACCCGGAAGTGGCCAAGACCGTTAACGAGGAGTTGCGTCTGCAATACCGCTACTTGGATTTGCGCCGCCCGGAAATGGTCCGCAATCTGCGCCTCCGCAGCAAAGTCGCCACCGCCTCGCGCGTCTATTTCGACGCCCAGGGCTTTTTGGACGTGGAAACGCCCACCTTGTTCAAATCGACGCCCGAAGGGGCGCGCGAGTTCCTGGTGCCCAGCCGGATGCATCCGGGGAAATTCTACGCCCTGCCGCAATCCCCGCAGCAATTCAAACAAATCCTCATGGTCGGCGGCGTCGAGAAGTATTTTCAGATGGCCCGCTGCTACCGCGACGAGGATTTGCGCGCCGACCGGCAGCCGGAGTTCACGCAGATCGACTTGGAAATGTCCTTCATCGAGCGCGAGGACATTTACACGCTCATCGAGGGCCTGCTGAAGCAGATTTGGAAAACGGCGCTCGACCGCGACATCCCGACCCCCTTCCCACGCCTCTCCTTCCAGGAGGCGCTCAATCGTTACGGCATCGACAAACCGGACACGCGTTACGGATTGGAACTGGCCGATTTCACCGGGGAATTTCGCGCCAGCGCCTTCAAAATTTTCAGCGGCGCGATTGCCGCCGGCGGCGTGATCAAAGTCCTCAACGCCAAGGGCCTGGCCGACGCCACCCAGGGCCAGATCGAGACGATGACCGAATACGCTAAAAGCCTCGGCGCCAAAGGCCTGGCTTACATCAAAGTGGAAAAAGGCGAATGGAAATCGCCCATCGTCCGGTTTTTCAGCGAGGCGGAAAAAGCCGCCTTGGCGCAAAGACTCAAAATCGAGGAAGGCGACCTGATCCTCTTCGCCGCCGACCAATGGCTCACGGCCTGCGAAATCCTGGGCAAGATCCGCGGCTATTGCGCCGACGTTTTGAAATCCAGCGGCAAACTGATCATCGATCCGAACCGTTTTGATTTTCTGTGGGTGGTGGATTTCCCGTTGCTGGCGTTGGACAAGGAACAGAACCGCTGGTATTCCAGCCATCATCCATTCACCGCGCCGGTGGCCGAGGACATCCCGCTGCTGTCCACGGACCCCAAGAAAGTGCGCGGGCAGCATTACGACATCGTCGTCAACGGCGTCGAATTGGGCGGCGGCTCCATCCGCATCCACCAGCCCGAACTACAAAAGCTGGTCTTCGAGCAAGTGCTGCAAATTCCGCCCGAGATGGTCCAGGCGCGGTTCGGCTACCTGCTGGAGGCCTTCCGCTACGGCGCTCCGCCACATGGGGGGATAGCCTTGGGCTTCGACCGTTTGATCGCCATTTTGTGCGGCGCCCCCAGCATCCGCGACGTCATCGCCTTCCCCAAAACCGCCAAAGGCGCCGACCTGATGACCGATTCCCCCGCCGGCGTCGAAGCCCGCCAACTCCGCGATCTGTATTTGGAAGTCAAAGTGGCGAAAAAGGATTAGAGATCCCGGCAAGTCAGTCGAGCCGTAACTCGATCGAAAGTGCCCCGCCATTTTTTTGCCGAGTCCTCGAAATTCCTCGAAAATTTTGGAATACCCAAAAATCTCGAAATTCCTCGAACATCCTAAAATTGGAAAACCCGGAAATAAGCGAAAATACCCATCCATTCCGCTATGTCGGCATATCATGGCAAATTCCTGTCCTTCCTCCGTCCTTAATAAATGAGATAAGTCATTCATAATCATAATTATAATCTTAATCATAATCTTCACCACATTCCACGCGGCTAAATCCCCGCCGAACCACATTCCGCTCCCGTGCAACTCCAAGAGTTGCCGGCAGGCGACTTTCCATTCTTTTCTTGCTTTCACTTTTTTCTTTCCTTCGTTACTCATATTTAATTTCAACTTTCGCGCCCAGTATGCGCCGCCACCTTGGACATTGGCTGTCCAAGTGAATAACTTTCCGCGGGAAACCCACTTTTTTTACGTACGCAACAGGTGGTAGTGAGCTGCGCAGCAAGCACAATATAATGTGCCAAAAATAGAATTCTGCACTCCCAACTCTGGCTTCTGCATTTGGGAAACAGGTGGCAGCGGCGCTTGGCAGGCACAATACAATGTGCCAAGTGAGAAAAACACCCCATCGCCGGACTATCGTTGGGCACTGGTCCCTCAATCCTGAAGGGATTAAATCATTCAGCCCAAGGTTGCGAGGCTCGCCCCGTGAGACGCCGAAGGCTGTCTCATGGGGCATGAGCTACCCTGGGGGAGGGGGGACCAACCAACAATCCACCAACCCTGAATGGGTTGGATCAATCCCAAACATACCGTTCGTCAAATTCTATTTCGTAACGATCCCACATTGAATATTTCGCCCCGGCCGCGGGGCAGTTTTGCAGGCGCTCCAGCGCCTCGACCGTGTCCTGGACGGCGCAAAAGCAGCGCGTCTGGCGGCCATCTCCGTAAACCCGCAAAGCCATGTGGCGATTAGAGTTGTAAGTATTAATTAAGGGAAATTCGTGCCGAGTCGCAAGTGGCGTGCCGCCGACGATTTAGTCACTGATATTCGTAATATGGTTTGTGAGATCGGAAGAGTTTTTGCAGGGCCATTGATTGATCGGCAATGTTTGTTTGGCCGTGAGCCAGCGCGACGGTTGTGGCTGTTTGGGCCCATTTGACGGCTTGGCCGAAGTCCCCGGCAGACGCAAAGGCAGTTGCCAGGGTCTCAATCTTGACCGGGTCGTTGGTTTGGGTCAGGATGCAGGCCCGTTTTGCAAGGAGGACGGCCTCGGGACCGTCGCGAATGTTTGGGTCGGGGCTAGTCGAGAGAAGCCAAGCGAGGTTGTTCAAGGCGTTTGGCAAGTCTGGTTGAAGGCGCAAGGCGGCTCGGTAGTGGACGATGGCGTCCGGCATCTTGTGTTGGGCGGCCAGGTTCAGAGCCCATTGGAAATGTCCGGCTGGGTCGCTGGGGTCCAAGCGGATGCCCGCGGCGAATTGCTCGTCGGCACCGCTGTGGTTGCCTTGGCGAGCCAGCTCATAGCCAAGATAAAGATGTAATTGGGCGTCATCTGGATCGAGTTTCAGTCCCTCTTGCAGCTCCGCCTCGGCATCTTGATAGAGATTCCGGGCAAAGAGCAGCTTCGCCAGTTCGCAGCGCGCGTCCGGAAAATCGGGACGGACTTTGAGGCCGGCTTGCAAAACGGAGATCGCCTGGTCTGATCTACTTTCCATCTCGAGGATGCCGGCCAGGTAGATGTAGCCCATCACATAATTAGGAGCGACTTCCAGAGAGCGTCGGCATTGGGCCTCGGCGGGTTCGAGTTGACCGAGATCGCGGAGGTAACAGCCGTAGGAGCAATGTGCGAGGAAGTTATCCGGATTGAGAGCCAAGGCGTGCTGAAAGAGCGTGCCGCTGTTGCGCCAGTACTTGAGCTGATGGGCCGTCTGAAGCACACAAGCGGCCAAAATGACTCCGGCAAGTCCCGACAGAAAAACAGGCCGATCATTCCATTCACGAGTGAGATCGTTGACCATCCAGCATGTCAGAATAAAAAAACCAATGGAAGGGACATAGGTAAAACGATCCGCGATCGATTGTCCACCCGCCTGCATCAGGCCCATAACAGGGAACAGAATTCCCAAAAACCAGAGCCATCCAACTAAGATATATGGACGGGTAGATCGCAGGCGGACGGCTGCAATCGTTACGGCCGCGAGAAGTACGGCTGCCAGGCAGATTTCGAGGGTTGGCAATTGGGAAGCGAGTGGATAGATGACACTAAGCCTTGTGGGCCATAACAACTTGCCTAAATAAGAAGGGTAGCCAACCAGGGCCGTTTCGATGCGAGTGCTCAGTCGTACGAACCGAGTGGAGGCCAAAGCGCCGCCTTTGTCGGCGGCGATGGTCGTCATGACGGCGGAGCCAGCAGCGAGGGCAAAGAAAGGCACTTTTTCAAGAATCAGACGATGCCAGTCCCGGCTCGTGGCGAGCTGAAAGCGTGCCAACGGCCAGTAGTCCAGGAGGACCAGCGCGCAAGGCAAGGTGAGGATCATCGGTTTGGACAGCAATCCAAGCACAAACGATACGAGTGCGAGTGCATAAAACTTGTGGCGGACTGTGGCGGTGGCCTTGAGTGCCTCGACGTAGCCGACATACGCCCACAGTGACAACATCCAGAAAAAAGTGCTCAGCACGTCTTTTCGCTCGGCGACCCAGGCAACCGATTCGACTCGCAACGGATGCCAGGCGAAAAGTGCGGCGACTAAGGCGCTAAGCCAGAAGGCCTTCGTTGTCCGTTTCAGGACTAGAAAGAGCAACGTGGCATTTGCCGCGTGGAAGAATACATTTTCCAAATGAATGGCCCCCGCTCTGAGGCCAAACAATTGGCAGTCCACCATGTAGGACATCCAAGTCAACGGCTGCCAGTAACCCGCGTAGCCGACTTGAAAACACCACGCGAAGGCGCGCCCGGAGAATCCGCCGTTGATAAAGGAATTGCGGTAAACGTAAATGTCATCATCGAAATTGATGAAGTCGAATCCCGCGACAGGCCAGTAGATAACCACTGTCCCCAAGGCGAGGAGCGTGACAATCAAATAAAATGGCTTTTTGTCCGTATTCAATGACGTGGTTTCGTGGTCGCAGGCTCTGACCAGCTTGTTTGAGACTTCAATTTGGATTCTTGGGCAGCGGACGCAGGAAAAACAAGCTCCAGCAGATCATTACGCAGTCGAGCCAGGGCGCCGCGACAGCGGCCCAGAAATTTGCGCACCGCCAAAATGGGGAAGCTGTGAGTCGGCACCTTTCCAAGCATTTCCGGTTTAAGTTCGGTCTCCAAATACGCTGCAACGTTGGCGCCGGCCAAGAATAGCGGGATCAACCATCCTGCTGACAAACCTGCGACAATGTAAGCGTTGGCGTTCTTCATGCTCTCAGAGACGCTCGGAAGTCTGCTGCAACGGGGATTGATGGACAAGCACCGGCTACGGCGGTGCTCAATACCCCACGACTGCCTCGTGAGCGCTCGCAGTTCCGTCGTTAAATCGCTTGAAGTGGCGCTTGCCTACAACTTGAGCGGCAACAGCAACGTGGCCATCGGCGCCTATGCGCTTGAGTTCAACACAAGCGGCAGCAATAACACGGCCAGCGGCACCGCCGATACAGATATCATTCGCATCGGCACTAATCAGACTTCCGCTGAAAACCCCCTATTTTTGAAAGCGCGCAAAAAAACTACAAAAGCTGTCAATCATATAATGCGCCAGGATCGCTTATGGACGACTTTTCCCACCTAGCCGCCTTCGCATGCATGATCGGCGCCGCCTGCTTCGTCTTTTTGCCTAAAAGTAGAGTTTGTTTAATCTTTCCTCCGCTTGGACTCCAAATCCGCGTCCTCGGCGGAAATCAACAAATCCAGCATCCGCTCGTGGCGGTTGAGGAAATCGCGCGTCACCTGGTAATGCTCGGTATCCGTGTAGGCGATTTCGGAAATGCCGCGTTCGGAGAACTCGTAAATTCGCGCGTTCGGGTAGGCCAGCAAGATGGGCGAGTGCGTGGCGATGATGAGCTGCGATTGATGGTAAACCAGCCGGTGCAAGAGAGTGAGCACGCTCAACTGGCGTTGCGGCGAGAGCGCCGCTTCCGGCTCGTCCAGAAGATAGACGCCATCGCCTTGGAAACGGTGCTGCAACAGTGACAGAAAAGCCTCGCCGTGCGATTGCCCGTGCAACGACCGCCCGCCGTAAGCCCGTTCGACGCCCAGTTGGTCGATGTAGGTGGCGACATTGTAGAAGCTTTCCGCGCGCAGAAAAAAGCCGTCGCTCGGATGCAGAACGCCGCGTTCGAGGGTGATGTAATCGTGCAGTTCGGAGTGTGTTTCCTGGGTGGAGAAATTGAAGTTTTTGCTCCCGCCCTCCGCGTTATAGCCGTAGCGGGTGGCGATGGCTTCCATCAGCGTGGATTTGCCCGAACCATTTTCGCCGATGAAAAATGTGACCGCCGGGCTAAAGGCCAGCCTTTCCAGATGCCGCACGGCTGGAATGCAAAACGGGTAGCGGTCAAAGCTGGCGATTTTGTCGCGCTCCAGCCGCACAGCCTGGAGAAAAGTTTTCGGGATGATCGGCATTTCTTCGCATAACGTGCGGTGCCGGGCGGATGAGGTCAATGCCGGCCGGTCAAGGTAAAGGCTGAAGGCTAAAAATTCTGCCCGTAAAGGACGCAATTCAAGGCAAAGCAGACAGGCTCGCGGACGCTCGCCCCTGCCGACCCTCGTTCGATTCAGGAGGGAAGGATTGGGTTTGATATTGGAGAGAATCAGTGGGCCTCGCGGCTGCGGTTCGTAGTTCAAACCACGGTCACCGTGTTTTGCAGCAGGCCGATGCCCGTGATCTCAATCCGGACCACATCTCCTGCTTCCAGGGTGAACGCGGCCGGTGGGACAATGCCGGTGCCTGTCAATAAAACTACGCCATGGGGAAATTTCTGGCTGCGACAGAGGAAGCCGGCCAGTTCGTTGAAGCGGCGTTTGATATTGTCCACCGACGTTTCGCCGCAGAACACGTTCTCTCCGGCGCGCCGGATTTCGATGCTAATCTTCCATTGTCGAGCCTCCTGCTCGGTCGCGCCGACCGTGATCCATGGTCCCAGAGCGCAGGAACGGTGGTAGATTTTGGCCTGCGGCAGATAGAGCAGATTCTCTCCTTCGATGTCCCGCGAACTCATGTCGTTGCCGATGGTGTAACCGATGATCGTGCCGGAAGAATTGAGGACAAGGGCCAGTTCCGGCTCCGGCACATTCCAGCGGGCGTCGTGGCGGATGCCAACGGATTCGCCGCTGGCGGCCACTTTCTGGGCCAAGGATTTGAAAAAGATTTCCGGGCGTTCCGCCGCATAGACTTTGTCGTAAGCGGTGGCGCTGAAATCGGATTCCTCCATGCGCGCGTCCTTGCTGCGCAGGTAGGTAACGCCGGCGGCCCAAACCTCCTGCTGCTCCACCGGCGCACACCATTGCACTTCAGCCAGGGCCGGGATGGGGAGACCCAATGGCGCCAGTTGTCGCAGGTGCGCCGCCGGATCGTCGGTTTCCAGCAAGGGTTGCAGCCGGGTGACACCGGCAGGTGTCAAGTCGAGCAGCTCCAAGCTGCTGGTCGCACAACCGACTTTGATCTCTCCGTCTTTGTCTTTGAACCGGCAGATTTTCATTAATGATGTCGCAGCCATGAAACAGAAAGATACAATCAAGCCGGCATCAGGCAAGCTGGACGTCCGGCCGCCCACATGGCCATTTTATTCCAGTGAGCCAAGTTTCCCGCGCGGCCAGGCGCGGTTTTTCTTTGTCCAGTTGATCATTGATGCTTCAATGGCTTGATGAATTCCAGTGACGAAGTTTTCGATTCCGATTTGGCGGAGATTTGCCAAATTCAAACCCAAGCGCGCGGACCGGCGGGGAAATTGCCGCTGACGGAGGAGATGCTGCTGCACCGGCCCAGTGGAGATCTTTTTGGATTGACCCTCAATGTGGGCATGGGCTGGAACCCAGCGAAAGCGGACGGCAAGCAGTTCCTGATTCTGAGCACACAAGGGGGGCTGCGGGCGCCCGACGGCAAACCGGTGGCGTTGGGCTATCATACCGGACATTGGGAAATCGGGCTGCTCGTCCAGGCGGCGGCGGAGGAATTTGCCCGATTGCAGACCATTCCTTTCGCAGGGTTTTGTTCCGATCCCTGCGACGGGCGGACGCAAGGCACAGTGGGTATGTTTGACAGCTTGCCATACCGGAACGACGCGGCGGTGATTTTCCGCCGCCTGGCGCGCTCGCTGCCCTTGCGCGCCGGAGTGCTGGGGGTGGCGACGTGCGACAAAGGATTGCCCGCCATGATGATGGCCCTGGCGGGATTGCGGGACTTGCCGTGCGTGGTGGTCCCCGGCGGCGTGACCCTGCCCGCCATCGGAGGCGAGGACGCGGGGACGGTGCAGAGTCTCGGAGTGCGTTATGCCCGCGGGCTGATTTCGCTGCCGGAGGCGGCCGAGCTGGGATGTCGCGCCTGCGGGACGCCCGGAGGGGGCTGCCAGTTTCTCGGCACCGCGGCTACTTCGCAAGTTGTGAGCGAAGCGTTGGGGCTTTCACTACCGCACGCGGCCCTGGCGCCATCCGGCCAGCCGGTGTGGCTTGACGCGGCCCGACGCTCGGCCCGCGCCTTGGTTGGATTGGAAAAACGCGGGCTGGCCATGCGGGACGTGCTGACGGCGCGGAGCATCGAAAATGCCATGACCCTTCACGCGGCGTTTGGGGGTTCGACTAACTTACTCCTGCACATTCCCGCCATTGCCCACGCCGCCGGGTTGAAACCACCGGTCGTGCAGGACTGGATTTCGGTCAACCGGCGAACGCCCCGTTTGGTCAGCGTGCTGCCCAACGGCCCCGTCCACCATCCAACCGTGCGCGTGTTTCTGGCCGGGGGAGTGCCGGAGGTGATGTTGCACTTGCGGCAATTGGGCTTGCTTCATTTGGATGCGCTCACTGTTTCTGGATCAACCCTGGGTGAAAACCTCAGGTGGTGGGAAGCTTCCGAACGCCGCCGTCGTTTTAAGGATGCGTTGCGCCAGCAGGACGGAGTGGACGCGGAGGAGGTGATTTTTTCGCCGGAGCGGGCGCGGGCCAGGGGCCTGACCAGCACGATGGTTTTCCCGAGTGGCAATCTGGCCCCGGAAGGGTCCGTGGTCAAAAGCACGGCCCTTGACCCGGCGGTGGTGGATGCCGACGGTGTCTATCGCAAAGAAGGGCCGGCGCGGGTGTTTGTCAATGAGAAGGATGCCATGGCGGCCATCAAACAAGGACGCATCCAAGCGGGCGATGTCATGGTCCTGACGGGTATCGGTCCGCAGGGAACCGGCATGGAAGAAACCTATCAGGTGACGGCCTCTCTCAAACATCTGCCCTTCGGCAAACATGTTGCGCTTTTGACGGATGCGCGTTTTTCTGGCGTTTCCACTGGCGCATGCATCGGCCACATCGGCCCGGAAGGCTTGGCGGGCGGCCCCATCGGCAAAGTGGTGGACGGCGATATCATCAGAATTCAGATTGACTGCCGCGGCCTTGAAGGAACGGTTGATCTGGTGGGAGAAGAAGACGGCCGTTTCACGCCGGAGGCAGGGGACCGTATTCTGGCGGGCCGAACCCCGCGCCCGGACCTGGCGCCCCATGCCGCTCTGCCGGAAGACACGCGGCTTTGGGCCGCGTTGCAATCCGCCAGCGGCGGGACTTGGGCCGGATGCGTTTATGATGCGGACCGAATCATCGCCGCCCTGGAAGCCGGACGGGCATTCAAGGAAAAGGCTGAAGAATAAAGGCTGAAGGATAAAAATTCTGCCGCCTCCGTTTTGGAATCTTTGGCATGAAGTCAGGACTTGGGTCTCGCAGGCGCTCGCCCCTTTCGAAATTGTGCCGCTCCCGTTTTGGAATCATAGCAAAACAATGGGACGCGCGGGACGTAAAGGACGCAAGTCAAGGCGTTGCCGCGTGCTGAGTTGCGGCCTCATTCGATTGGTGGCGCCGCAGGTCTAGACGAACCACTGCTTTGGAGATACAATGTATCCATGAAAAGTATCCTAAGGGGGTCTGTATGACCCGACTGGGAAAGATAGCCAGGTTGCCNNNACAAGGAGGTTACGAGGACTGGGTGCGGCATCAAGAGAACTGCTGCTACGCCGCTATGTTGAGAAAGATGTCGAGCGGCCTGGAAAAGGAGGCCGGGGAGAATCGTTGGGAGGAGCGCCTGGTTGCGCCCCCCGCCATGGCGCTGGCCCGGCTGTT
>PLIU01000439.1 GCA_003140095.1 Verrucomicrobiales bacterium
CATTGGCGCCAGGCCGCCGCCAGGACACCGGCAAAGTTGAGCAGGAACAGAACGGTTCCGACTACCACCAACAAATCGCCCAACATGCTGAAGCGCACCGGGAGCATGGTGCGCCGCACGACATCGGCGAAGGCATTGCCGGCGTTGGCCAGAAGGATGCCCTGGCCGATGCCGGCCACCAGCAGCGCAAGGTAGGAGATCAGCACGCCAAGAAGCGTCAGGAAGAAGTGGCCCTGGAGCAGTTTCGGGCACCAGGCGCCTTGATCCAGGCCGAGCAGGCGTGGCACGATGTAATAAAGCGCGCCAAAGACGGTCAGCGCGAAAAACCCGTAGTGGAACAATTCCTTTTGCGCGGCGCCGAACCAGGTGAGATCGGTAATCGCGCTGACGCTGGGCAACGCGCCCAGGATGTGCTGGGCGCCGGCGATAAACCAGAAGAGCAGTCCCACGTAGGTGAAACGCAAAGTCGGATCGGCGTCCAGAGTATTGAGATCCGCGCGAACCGTTTGATAGAAATTGGCCGCGACCGTCAGGATGGGCACGGCGGTGAGCACCGCTCCCACCACGCTTAGGCTAGTGATCCAGGAAGGCAGCGGGGCGCCGTCGGGCAGGCCGCCCCAACTGCCGAAGAGGGCGAGGGTCCAAAAAGCCAGCGCCGCCTGGTAATGGCTATGCAGCGGACGGCCAAGAAGTTTGGGGATGAAATAAAAAGCCGAAGCCAGCCCGGCAAACCCAAGGAATACCATGTCGAAGTTCTGCGCGTACCACCAGGCGGTCGAGGCTTGCAGGACGCCGCGCGCCGGGACATAGAGCAACAGAAGAGAGGCGGTGGAAAAAATCCACGGAAACCAAAAAAGCGAGCCGACCACAAACCATTGCGAGGGATAAAGGGGGCCGGGCTCGCGTTGGTGGAAAGTCAGCAACGCGCAAAGTCCGATCAAGAGATAAGCGACAAAGAGCATGGGCGCGCACCAGGCCGGCATTTCAAAGCACTCGTATCCGGTGCCGCCGCCGCAAAGTATGGCCGCCACGCCCAGAGTGACGGCGATATTCCAGAAAATCGCGCCAATGAAAACGATGGACGGTCCAGCCAGGCTGGCGCGGCCGAGGCGGCACAACAGCCAAAGACCGAGGCCCAGGGCGGACGGCACGCCGAACCCGTAAAGCAAGGCGGCACTTTGCGCGCCATGAACGCGGCCGTAGCTCAAATATCCTTCGCCGGCAAAAAGGCCGGGCGCGTGAAAATTAAGCGAGTTTCTCAGGCCCAGCAGAGAAGCGACCAGCAGCCACAACACCGCGCCCGCAAAGAGAGTCAGCATTGCGACAGGGCAGGCAGTCTCCATCCCGGCCTGTTGCGATGAAGGCGAGTTGGAGGAAGATGTTGGCGCTGGAGAAACAGTCAAGTTCATGGCCGGCGCAGTTCATTCATAGATGCTCTTCTTTTCCGGCACCTTGGGCGGGAGGGCAAATGCCTTGGCCGCGCGCGCCATGAGATTGGAGCGGGCCGCCACCGGGTCCTGCCATTCTTCCAGGACCAATTCCTTGGCCCGTTCGATCGGAATGCGGACGAATCCCTTGGCCTGGTCCTGCCAATCATATTTCTCCAGCAACGGAGCGTTGGCGGCCTTGAAGTCGGACAAAATTTGCAGGCGTTCGGCGGCGCGGGTGGCCGAGATGGAAGGCGCCTGGGTGTAGGATTGCATCAAGCGCACCAGCAGCGCGACGATGAGAAAGGCGCCCAGAAGACCGACGACGTAAGCGCCGAGGCGTGTTTTTTGGCTGGAGGATTCGGAGTTCATTTGGCGCCTTCGGGTGCATCAGAAAGATCGTCGTGCGGCGGCACATAGATGCCCAGCGCTTCGGACATCCGCGGGTCTTTCAACGGATAGAGCGGGTGGCGGCTCAGGGAAATGATGAACACCTTCATCAGTACGCCCACGAAAAAGAGGACGCAAGCGGCATCGACGAGCAGACCGGGGGTGAGAATGGTGTTCTTGTGCAGCGCCGGCATGATTTGGAATTCCAGATCGACAAAATGCATGAACCAGGCCCAGGCCACCAGCGGCAGCATTGTCACCAGCTTGAGCTTGAAGTCGATGCGCAATAACATAAGGAACGGGATGAAGAAATGGCCAAAGATGATGACGTACTTGCCCACGGCATCCCATGTCCCCTTTTCGCGCAAGACGTACCAGAAAGTTTCCTCCGGCATATTGGCGTTCCAAATGATGAAGTATTGCGAGAAGTTGACGTAGGCCCAAAAAACAGTGAAGGCCAGGAAGAGGGAGCCGATCATGTAGTAGGTGTTCTCCCGGACCAGGTCGCGCAAGACGGTGGTTCGCTGCAGGATGAGCGTGATGACATAGACGGTCGGCAGCGTGACCCAAATCGAAGCCGCGAAGTAGGTGACGCCATACATGGTCGAATACCAATCGCTCATCAACCCTTTCATAAACAAAATAGCCGCCATGGTCAACGTGAGGGCGAAGAGCACCACACCCGAAGCGGAGAAAAAGCGCATCCGCCTCACGCATTCGACCGAGCCGGTTTCATCCTGGCGCAGGGACCAGTAGCGGAGGCGGTTGGAATACAACCACCAAATGGCGAACAAGACCGCCGCGGTGACATAAAAGCCCGCCATCGTGAAAAGCGGATATTTGGAGGTCAACTCATGCTCCGGATGAGCCAGCGTCATCCAGGGATAGATGATTTTCGCAGTCAAGGCAATAGGCAGGAACAAAATGAGCATGGCTGGCGCCAGCAGACAGGCCAGATGCTCGCACAAACGCCGCGTGGGCACCGACCAACTGGCGTCGAAGAGATGATGCACCGTGACCAGGAACCATCCACCCAGGCACAGGCTGAGGGAAAACATGAAGGCCAGCAACCACGAGTAGCCAAATTGTTTCACACCGCCGAATGCCAAGCCCAGGCCCGCGCCAATCGCGCCGATGACCATCAAAATCACCGGCAGATTGCGCCACTTGGACAATTCCAGCCTGGATTCCGAGACGGAATTTGGGTTTGAACTCATAGTCTATTTCTGGAACCGCGAGCGATCGGGTTCGGGCACGTCTTCGGCCGTGGCCAGTTGGCTGCGTTGCAAGGCGCGCACGTAAGCGATGACGGCCCAGCGGTCTTCGACCGTGATATTGGCCCCGTAGGCGCCCATCAATTTGTTGCCGTAGGTGATGGTATTGAAAATCTCGCCGTCGCACATGTCGATGAAACGTTTGTCATGGAAATTGGCCTGGCCGATCATGCCGTATTTGCCGGTGATGCCTTTGCCGTCGCCGTCGGGGCCGTGACAGGGCTGACAGTTGATTTCGTAGCGCTGCTGGCCGCGATCGAGCAATTGGCGGGTGATGGGCAGAGGATTCACGGGCAGCCAATTGGTCGTTGCCGGCACGCGGCCGTTGTTGACTGGGACATCTTCGTACGGATAAACCGGTTTGCCATCGATCTTGAGCTCTTCGCCGTTGAGGGCGTAGGGACCGCCGCGAGGCACCGTTCCGACGGGGATGAACCGGGAGGCGTATTGATTGGGGAAGAATTCGCTGGGTGTTTGCGGGCGCACTTTGTTTTGCCGCACCATGTCGGGAAACAATTCGATCTGCGGGCGGCGGGTGAGGCTGCCGCGAAATCCGCAGATGGCCACCACCGCGAAGCACGTCAAGAAGAAGAGAAAGAGGAAGTAACGCATTATTCCTCCACCAATTCGATATGCTTGCTGCCGATGGATTCGAGCAGCCGGCGGGTTTCGTTTTCCGAATACTTTGGATCGCTTGATTCAATGACCACAAAAAAGCGGTCGTGCGTGGCCAGGGCAAAGCGGCGGTTTTTCAAGAGCGGATGATGCAGGCGCGGCAGGCGGTTCAGGAAGAGCATGCCCAGCAGCGCGCCAAAGGAGCCGAAGAGAATGGTCAATTCATACGACGGCGGAAAGGCGGAGAAGGGGCTGAACATCGGTTTGCCGCCGATGACAATGCGATAATCGTAAGCGTTCATGAACCAAATCATGATCATGCCCGTGGCGTAACCGGTGCAACCGCCGATGAACGAAAACCAGCCGACCTTCGAGTTCTTAATGCCCATCGCGCTGTCCATGCCGTGAACGGGGAAAGGAGTGAACACGTCCCATTGGCGGTAGCCGTTCTGGCGCACTTTCTCCGCCGCGCGCAGGATGGCGGCGGGCGTGTCGAATTCGGCCATGATGGCGAAGGATGTTGGCATCAGTGCGGCTCTCCAACTTTGGCGCCGCCCAGCGGATGATGGGGGTCGGCTTGCGGGGTGACTCCCTTGACTTCGGCGATGGCGATCAAAGGAATGTAACGGATGAACAACAGGAAGAAAGTGAAGAACAATCCGAACGTCCCCAGGTATTGGCAAATATCCACCCAGGTGGGGCTGTAGTAATTCCAGTTGGACGGAATGAACTCGCGGTGCAGCGAAATGTCCACGATGACGAAACGTTCAAACCACATGCCCACGTTGACCAGGATCGAAAGAACGAAGACCGCCAGCATGGTGGTGCGAATCTTTTTGAACCAAAAGAACTGCGGCACCACGACGTTGCACGTCACCATGGTCCAAAAGGCCCACCAATAAGGGGCCGGCCGGATGTGCAGCAGCGGCGCAATGATAAACGGGTCGGCGGCGCGCGTTTGGAAGAACTGGAACCACTCGTAGGGATTGCCGCTGTACCAGGCAATGAAAAACTCCATCGCGTAGGCGTAGCCGACAATCGAGCCGGTGGCCAGGGTAACTTTGCACATCAATTCCACGTGGCGCACCCGGATGATGTCCTCCAGATGCAGCATTCGCCGCAACGGCACCAGCAAGGTGAGCACCATGCCAAAGCCGGAATAGACCGCGCCGGCCACGAAGTAAGGCGGAAAGATCGTCGTGTGCCAGCCGGGCAATTGCGAGACCGAGAAATCCAGGGACACGATGGAGTGGACCGAGAGCACCAGCGGCGTGGAAAGACCGGCCAGAATCAGGTAGGCCTTTTCGTAGTTGCTCCAGTGGCGGTTGGAACCGCGCCAACCGAGCGCGAACAAGCCGTAGCCGAATTTGCGAATCTTCGTTTTGGCCCGGTCGCGCATGACCGCCAGGTCGGGGATCAGGCCCATGTACCAAAAGAGAACGGAGACCGTGAAATAGGTCGAGACGGCGAAGACGTCCCACATCAAAGGCGAACGGAATTGCGGCCAGATGCTGAAGGAATTGGGGATGGGGAAAAGCCACCAGCCGTACCATATACGCCCGATGTGAATGAGCGGAAAAATGCCGGCGCACATAACGGCAAAAATGGTCATGGCCTCCGCCGCGCGGTTGATGGAGGTGCGCCAGCGCTGGCGCAGCAGGAAGAGAATGGCCGAGATAAGCGTACCGGCGTGGCCGATACCGATCCACCAAACGAAATTAATAATCGCAAAGCCCCAGCCCACGGGGATGTCGAGGCCCCAGATGCCCACGCCCTTGAGGAACAGCCAAGTGACGGCCGTCAACAGGATCAAGCAGATGGTGCC
>PLIU01000032.1:0-1070 GCA_003140095.1 Verrucomicrobiales bacterium
ATTCGCGGACACCAAGTCCTTCGCTTGCGAAGGGGTAGGGCGTGCCCTGTCTTAAACATGATGAGAAACACACTGCCTTTCCTGTTGCAACAACTCGTCGCGCCAGCTCTTCAGTTGCGCGGCGATGGCCTCGATGCGGGTGGTTTGTTCAATCGCTCCCACTTCGATGCGCCCTGCGTAGTGAGCGCCAAGTTGCGATTCCGACAGTTGCATCACTGAATGTTCGGCGTGGGTATTGAGACGTTCACCGAGTTTGGTGAGCACTTCGATGGCGGTGCGTATTTGAGTTGTGGTTGGTGTTTGCATAATCAGATGCCAATGCCGCGTAAGGGTTTTGTGTGCGAGTCCCCGTCGGTGTCCTGGCCGACTTTGTGAAGCCACTGTGCGTGTCTTATTTCTTCGGAAGTGACCGGATGCGCCCGCGGATCACCAAAGCCGAGTCGTGCGGCGGTTTCCTCGGCGATGAGTTTGTTGGGCGCTTCAATGACGGTGCGAAGTGGATCGCCCAACTCGCGGGCGTGTTCCCGGTTGGCATCGTAAATGCCCCAGAGTTGGCTATCCGACTTCGGAGTCACGTTCGTACTCATGCCCATAGTTCACCACAAGCCGCGGTGGCGAAGATGTAATTGCTACACAAAATGCGCGAACAGTCCGTGTAGTGTCCGATGTATGGTCACGGCGAAGACGCAATACAATCTCAAGAACGCAGAGAAATACTTTGAAGAACACCTGGCGGTTGGCGACTACTACGATGAAGGTCAGCGCATCGCCGGTGAGTGGATCGGTTTGGGCGCGCAACGGCTGGATTTGTCCGGGAGAGTCCGCGCCGACGATTTCTTGAGCCTTTGCGAGAATCAACATCCGGCTACAGGCGACACGCTGACGCAACGGTTGAACACAACGCGGACTGAAGGTGGCGAGAGCACGGCCAATCGGCGGATATTCTTCGACTTCACTTTTTCGCCACCGAAGTCAGTTTCCATCGCGGGATTGTTGGGGGAGGATAAAAGAATTTCTGAGGCGCACGCGCGAGCCGTGCAGTCGGCGTTGGGAGAATTCGAGGCGTTTGC
>PLIU01000032.1:1121-7931 GCA_003140095.1 Verrucomicrobiales bacterium
GCAAGAAAATTTGCCGAGAACGCTTACTACCACGAACTCTCTCGGGAACTGCGAACTTTTGGCTATCAGGTTCGCAATCGTGGGCGGGGTGATTTTGAAATCGAAGGTGTCTCCGAAGAACTGTGTGAACGGTTTTCCAAGCGGCACACACAGATTGACGAAGCACTTGCTAAGCTGCTCGCGGATAAACCGGAACTCACTGGCGGAAATTTCCAGGATTTGCGCGAGCAACTGGCCACGACGGAGCGATCCCGAAAACAGAAAACATTAAGCCGTGATGAGCTTCGGAGACTGTGGGAAGCGCAGTTGAACCGGACTGAGCAAATTGCTTTGCGGCAGCTTGCAAATTCGCCGCGCAAAGACATGAAGGTGGAAAAGTGCATCACGGTCAGCGAAGCCGTTCAATGGGCAGAGGAGCATCTGTTCGACCGGAACTCGGTCGTGCTGGAATGTCATTTGTGGCAGGAGGCATTGGGCCGCGCGCGCGGCGAGAGTTTTTCGGTTTCCGAACTCAAGGATTTTACTCAAAGGCGCGGTTATATCAGGGACGACGCCCGTCCAGGTGAAGTGACTCTGCGGGAAGTTCTGTTGCGCGAGTGGGAAATCGTCCAGACCGCGAAAGAGGGCGTTTCGGATTGTCTCCCGCTGGTGTCGAATCCCCGCCCGGTGAATCCGCAACTCGACGTTGAACAACGGCAAGCCCTCGAAACCTTGCTGCGCTCGACAAACGGCGTTTCTGTCTTTCGCGGCGGTGCGGGAACCGGCAAGAGTTTCGTCCTGTGCGAGCTGGTGGGGCAACTGCGGCAGTCTGGCCGGGGCGTGGTCGTTTTCGCGCCGCAACGCCAGCAAGTGGTGGAGATGGAGAAGGCCGGTTTTCTGTCGCCTACGACGGTCGCCAATTTTCTTATCAAGCGTGAACTGGCTGACAGCGCCGTCATTGTGGTGGACGAAGCGGGTCAGATTGGCGGGCGGCAGATGTTGGAGCTTGTCCGGCTGATCCGTGAGCGACACGGAAGGCTGGTTCTCTCCGGCGACACGCGGCAACACGGAGCGGTTGAAGCTTCGGACGCTCTGCTCGCCATTGAACGTCATGCCGGAATAAAGCCGGTTGAACTGCACAAGATTCGTCGGCAAGACCCGGCGCTCGGTCGTGATGATGAGGAACGCAAGCGCATTTGGCTGTATCGAAAAGCCGTTGAGTCGGCTGCGGCTGGCAAGCTTGGCGATTCATTTGAACGCCTCGACAAAATGGGTGCAATTGTTGCCTGTGGCATTGGCGAACAAGCCGACAACCTCGCCGATGAATATCTCCGGCTCGCAGAGCAAAATGCTTCGGCGGTTGTAGTCTCGCAAACTTGGAGCGAAGTGCATCGCGTCAACTCGCGCGTGCGCGATGCTCTGAAAGGAAAAGGTTTGCTTGGCGCGGCAGACTCGGCAGTTCAAGCACTGGAAAGAATTGACCTCACCAACGCCCAGAAGCGCGACGAGCGTTTCTACCCTCCAGATTCGGTCATTGTCTTCAATCAAAAGGTTCGCGATGCAGAGCCGGGTGCGAAAGGCAAGTTGGCAGCCATTTTCAAGTCAAGCGTGCTCGTCGAAGTCGGCGGAAAATTCGTGACGGTCTCAAACCGATTGCTCGACCGCCTCACGGTCTGCCAGGCGCGCGAGCTTTCTGTCGCAAATGGCGACCGGCTGCATCTCAAAGCAAATCGCAAGCTGGCGTCAGGCGGGCGTGTTACCAACGGCGAACTCGTCACTGTGAAATCTGTCCNNACATCCTACGGTTCACAAGGCAAGACGGTGGATTACGTCCTGTTCTCCGATTCGACCATCAAGCCAGCGACGAACGCGCAGCAATGGTATGTGACCATTTCGCGCGGTCGGCGCGGCATCCGCATCTTCACACCGGACAAGCAGCAACTTCGCCAGAATGTCACTCGCTCTGGCCATCGGCCGCTGGCAATGGAACTCGCGACGGACTTTGTTCCTCGCGGACGTCTTCTGCTTTGGGATCGGCTGCACGGTTATCTTCTTCGTTTCGGTCGTCGAGCCGCCGACAACATTTGTCGTCTGAAGGTGGCTCGTCGGCATCACCATCAACACACACAAAAACATGAGCACAAAAACACCCGAATGTTGGGCCAGTGACCCACAAACAAAGGGATTACACATTGAGGTTTCGCCGGGGCGTTCGCTGCTGTTGCCGCACGATCAATTCATCTTCGCGGAACTCACCAGTGGCGGCGACGAACAACATCTCAAGCTGGTCTTCGCCACGCACGAGGTTTCCGTTCACGGCCATCATCTGCGACGAATTGAGACGGTCATGCAGCGGCTGGAATTGTCGCTGCTCGCCAAGCTGCCCGGCAGCCAACGGAGCCTCATCACGGAAGGCCAACCTGTGATTCTTGGAATCGTCGTGACCGAAGCAAACCTACAAGATAAGCGCCATGAAGATGCCAGCGAATGACCGGGCATAAACCCATCTGCATGGAGACAGCAATGCCCGATCTCGTGTGCAACCGTGAATCGAAACCGTGTTTTTGGCATTCCAGCGCGCACACGGATTTTATTGACAAACCAATCGGATACCAACAAGAACCGTGCCGTGGCTATAATCCAGGCTTCGTCGTCGACGTGCGAGCCGGCATCTGGAGGAACCGAGCTAGAAGTCGGGGACGACGGGAGCAGATCCTCCCGGTTGGAACAAATCCAATCCGTTGGACATGGCTTCTATCCACGCGTTTGTCGGGACAAGAAAAAAGGCGTGAATAAAAAACACCAAACCGGAGATCTGGTTATCTCTTCAGCCATGAATGCCGACATGTGCGAGCAATGACTTGAGGCCGTTCCAGGTAATTCCCACACCTATACAGAGAACAATAAACGCCGACAATTGAAACGCGACCGTCATTCCGGTGTGGCCGATGAGCCGCGCACCAGGCTCGGCGTAGCGATACGCCAACAGAATTGATAGCGCGACGATGGCAGCGCCTATGATCGCGGCCAAAAACTGAATCAGCAAATGTTCGATTGTGTGCGCGTGATTTGCGCCCACTGTGATTGCGACGGAAATAACCCCCGCATCAATCGTCAATGGCATGGTCAGCGGGCTGAAAGCGTGACCCAGCGCTGTGAGTCTGAGGAGCCTGGGATCGTTGGGTACTTCGGCGGCCTTCAGGTTCTCGGCCATAAGATTCCAGCCCAGCGCGCACACGACCGCGCCCCCCGCAACCTGCACGACCGGGATGGACAAGTCGAACAGGTGCAAAACGAAGGAGCCGAACCACATTGATGCGACCATAAGCGCAAAGGAGTAGATTGCAATCCGCTTCGCCAATTCGCCCCTTGTCGATTCATCGCATCCGGGCGTCATCGCCAGGAACAAAGAGGCGCAGCCCAAAGGATTAACCACGGGCAATAATCCGCCTACAATCAGCAAAGTTGCGCCGGCAAGTTGGGTGAAATCGGACAGAATCATCGGGTCATACTTTCAGCACGGCCAGGTCCCTTTCAGTCGTACGCCGTAATCTCAATTTCCACCCTTGCGCCACACGGATCAGGATGCCGGATGCCAGAAACCAGGGTAGAGCGGGCAAAGGAACGCCAATTTGTTGTGCAAACATCGCAACGAACCGGACCGCGGCGCCATTTCGGACCAGGAACTCAAAAGTCTCATTCATAAAACTCAACTGAAATTGCGACCAGAACTGTGACGCTTTGCCAACCTTGTCGAGTCGCCGAAAGTTGCGGGCCAAGAAACTTAAGCAGTAGATTAATTTAATTTTCTCGGACATGGGGCCATAGTCGCAACGACTGGTTCATGTCACGGGATCAATTGGGGATGGAGGCGTACCACGAGCCTCGATTGCTTTGCCCGCGCGCAAACACAAATCTTCACGAAAGCGACCAGCGACAATTTGCACGCCGACCGGAACGGAACCAACGAGGTGCGTCGAGACAGTCAGGCCCGGTAGCCCCATGGCTGGCAGTGCTCTCAACACTAGTTGGGCGTTCCACACGCGCTGGAAACCGGCCTCGCCCTGTAGGTCAAGCCCGTCTGGGAATGGCAATTCGGCCGAAACCGGGAGCAACAGCACCGGATGCTTGGCCAGGAACAACAGCCATTCGCGCGTCAGGGTGGCTCGTCGTAGCAGTGAGCGCGCTACCACATCGGGGGGAAACGTCTCAGCCTTAGCGCGGAAGGCCGCGACGACCGCGAGCGCACCGGGATCGCCATCGCGCGCTGCTGCATTAGCGAGTTCTGCGAATCCGTCACCGAGCCAAAGGGCCTCCTGCACCTCGGCCGCTTCGTGTATCGGCGGTGTATCTTCGATCTCCTCCACCCTCCATCCGGCATCGGAAAGTCGTCGCCCCGCGTCCAACACAGCCGCTTCAACTTCTTTTGCAATTTGCATTCCCCCCGGACGAAGACACATCGCGGCATGGAGCGGGGTGGGAAGACCTTGCAGTGGCGCTGGTACCCACCAGGGGTCGCGGGCGTCGGAGGCCGACATGGCCATGAGGCCGACGCGAAGGTCCTCAATGGTGCGGGCGATCGGGCCGGTAGCGGACATAAGCTGAGGACCGATTGCGCGCTCCGGCGAGGACGCGTTATAGGCAGGAACTCGCCCAAGAGTTGGCCGCAGCCCATGGACTCCGCAGGCGTAGGCCGGATAGCGGAGCGAACCGCCTATATCTGTGCCGATAGCGAGGTGCCCGATACCGGATGCCACGGCCGCAGCTCCTCCCCCGGTTGAGCTGCCCGGAGTGAGCGATGGATTGCGCGGGTTGCGCGTGCTGCCATGAAGCAAGTTGCTCGTAAACCATCGCAGGGCGAAGGTCGGTGCATTGCTGCGGCCCAGAAGCACCACGCCCGCTCGCACTATGTTATCCACGGCCGGGCTGTTGGCCTGTGCCACAAGGTCCTTTTGAAGCCGTGTCCCATTGGTGGTGGCGAATCCTGCCTGATCCGTATTGATCTTCACTGTCACAGGAACGCCAGCTAATGGGCCGGGGTCCTCGCCGCGAGCTATCGTCTGGTCAACGCTTTCTGCCTGTGCCAGCACCAGTTCTGGCCGGTGTGCAACAATCGCATTGATCTGCGGGTTAACTGCATCGAGCCGTTGAAGCGCAGCCTCCGCAGCCTCGCGGGCGGAGACTTTGCGCGTGGCGATGAGGTGGGCGAGGTCAGTCGCGGGCAGACGCCAGAGTTCAGTCATAGTGCCTCCGATCCAGCCCGTTTGGTATTGCTTTCATAATTCTTCATTCTCAATTTATTTTAAAGGCCTGGCTTAACGCCGAAGTAGGTTGGAAACGGCCAAGTCAATTACCTCGTCGCCTCGACCATTTAGCACCGCTTTAACTGCCCATAGATTAAAACCGATTGCTTGGTCCAATTTAATGGTCGGCGGCATGGAAAGTTCGGTCGGGTTGACTACCGCCTCGACGAGTGCCGGGCCGTCGTGTTGGAACGCGGCAGCGACTGCCCCTTTCAAGTCAGCCGGATCCTCCACCCGGACACTGAAAAGCCCTGCCGATTCTGCCAGCGCGGCGAAGTTGGGATTGACCAACTTGGTGCCGCTTCCGAGAATCCCCGCCGCTTTCATTTCCAGTTCCACAAAGCTAAGCACGCTGTTGTTGAAAAGAATGATCTTCACCGGCAACTGATGTTGCCGCAGCGAAAGCAGGTCGCCCAGTAGCATCGACAGACCGCCATCGCCGGAGAAAGTTACCACTTGGCGATTGGGGAAGGCGCTCTGGACGCCGATGGCCTGGGGCATGGCATTGGCCATGGAGCCGTGATTAAACGAGCCTAGCAAACGACGCTTGCCGTTCATGGTTAAATACCGGGCGGCCCAGACGGTAGGCGTACCAACGTCGCAGGAAAAGATTGCATCCTCGGCCGCCAACTCATCGACAATTCTTGCGACGAATTGCGGGTGCATCGGCTTGCGGCCGGGATGTCCGACAGCCAGTTCGTCAAGGCCTTTTCGAACTTCTTGGTAATCTTGCACGAATTGTTTGAGGTGTGCGTCGTCTTTCTTTTCTTGGAGCAATGGCAGCACGGCGGTGAGTGTCGCCTTCACGTCACCAATCAAGCCGAGGTCCAGGCGGGTGCGCCGTCCCAAATGCTCCCCCCGCTGATCCACCTGAATGATTGTGGCCTTTTCGGGATAGAATTGCGTGTAGGGAAAGTCGGTGCCAAGCATGAGCAGCGTGTCGGCGTCCTTGATGGCGTGGTAACCGGAGGTAAAGCCGATTAGGCCGGTGAGTCCCACGTCATAGGGATTGTCGAACTGGATGTGTTCGCGACCGCGCAGGGCCGAAACGATAGGTGATTTCAGTTTCCCAGCCGTCTCGATCAATTCGGCGTGAGCGCCGACGCAACCAGCGCCTCCCAAGATTGTAACCGTCTCGGCCCGGTTGAGGAATTCTGCCAGTTGCTTGATTTCGTCTTCGGACGGGCAGACCACTGGCTTGGCCGGCCTGACAACGGCGCTGGGTTTGCGATACTCCGCCTGCTGGAGAGCGATGTCGCCTGGAATCGCCACCACTGCGACGCCCCTTTTTGTCAGTGCTGTCTGAATGGCGGTTTCCAACACGCGCGGAACCTGGGTCGTCTGCGAGATCAATTCACAATAATCGCTGCAATCTCGGAAAAGCTGGTCCGGGTGTGTTTCTTGGAAGTAACTGCTGCCGATTTCATTGCTCGGAATGTGGGCGGCAATAGCCAGGACGGGCACACGACTGCGCTGGCAGTCATAGAGGCCGTTGATCAGGTGCATGTTGCCTGGCCCGCAACTGCCG
>PLIU01000253.1 GCA_003140095.1 Verrucomicrobiales bacterium
TGCCGGGCTGCAAATCGCTTTTGCCTTTTACATGTGCATCTTTCAAGGCTTCGCGCCGGGTACGGATTTCGACACCATCCGCGACCGCCTCGTCGGCATCGTTCTTGGCATTCTTGTTTCCACCGCCGTCTTTCGTTACCTCTGGCCGGAGCTAGCTTTGGAGCGGCTGCGATGCACACTTTCGAGGGTACTGCGCAATACTGCCAGCCTCTTGCTCATCCCGAGAATCGGCGCCAAAGTCGAAGAGGAACGAAAGCTCACGGCCGGTTTGGACGGTGAAATTGGCAAAGAGTTGAACGAGATGCCGCGGTTGTCGGAACTCGCCGCATTCGAAGATAGCGAGGAACTTGACCGGGAAATTTTAACGTCAGCCAGGTTGGAGAGCATCGGGGAACACGCGCAAGTTATTTACCTCATAGCGACAGAACTTTCGGGGGAAGCTGAGCGTGAGGCCTGGCAGCGCCTTGACGCAGAGGCAAGAGACACGGACGCGGCTGTGCGCGCAGGCATTGCTGACCAAGTTGGCCGGACGGCTATCTTCATTGAAGGCGGCCAACCCTCGGACGCGTCCGGCATCGGCTCCGCTCTGACGGCCATGGAAGGTAAAATTGAACAAATCCCTGAATCGGACCGCGCGCGCTTTCTGCGCCGGGTCATTAAAGAAGTTCAGCAAATCACATCCATGATTGAAGCCGGGCATTCATAGAATAGAAGTTGGTCCGGCAATTAGAAGAAGAGCCGCCGCAAATTCGGCCGGCTTGGCGCTTCTCGGTGGCTCAGAGCATCAAGCCTGCCGAACACAACTGGTGTTTGCGGTCATTTCGAAAATGAGTTTCGCAGGGCCGAGACTTATATAGTATTGACTGTGTGATTAAGGAAAAAGCAAGAACAGAGGTTTCGTGAANNAGGAATTTCGAGAACTCGGCAAAAAAAGGCGGGGGTCGCGCTTCCTCGCCTCATGCAGCGGCGGGCTCAACCAGCTTGGGCCATGCGAAAAACGAAACGGAGCCCAGCGTTGAGCATTGAAACGTCGGACTAATGTCACGTTGTTGATTCGGGACAAAGCCCCCCGAGGCGCCCAAGTCTTGCAAAGCCCCCACTTTTATCTCGTCCACCCTCCACTTGACCGCGCGGCAAATGAGGGTACTTTGCTGATGGTTTTGACTGCGGGGCGCGGCTGGCCGCCGCTTTTCCCGTCATGGTCAAACATCACACCGTGACCTTGATGTGCGTTTTACAGTTGCTGCGAGGCGGACCAGCTCGCTGTCTGCTTGCCTTTGCGCTGTCCGCTTCGGCGTGGCTGGCCCACGCCCAGCCTGCCGCGCCTGTCTTCGCCCGTCCGGCGGTGCCGATCCCGGCCCTTGTCAATCTCAAGGATCTGCCGGCTGCCTTCAGCAAACCGGCGCCGACCTCCCTGACGGACCTTCGGCAGATCCAGGAGCGAGTCGCGGCCCTGGTATCCCAGGTTTCGCCGGCGGTGGTGGCGGTGGAGCTTGGCCATTCCAGCGGCAGCGGGGTGGTCATTTCGTCCGATGGGCTGGTGCTCACCGCGGGGCATGTCGGCATCTGGGCGGGCCATCCGGTGAAATTTACTTTTCCCAACGGCAAAACAGCGCGCGGCAATACCGTCGGCCTTGATGAGGACGCGGACACAGGCTTGATGCGGATTACCGATCCCGGCCCGTGGCCGCACGTGGGAGTGGGGGAGCTGAAGCATGCGCGTCTGGGGGATTGGGCGCTGGCGCTGGGCAATCCCGGCGGCTTTGACGCGAAGCGTTCGCTGGTGGTGCGGCTGGGGCGGATCATCCGGCTGATGCCAGGAGTGGTGCAGACCGATTGCACGATTTATCCGGGCGATTCGGGCGGGCCGCTGTTCGATATGTACGGGCGGGTCATTGGCATTCACACGGCCATTGCCAGTTCCACCACCGAGAATTTTCACGTGCCGATCACCGAGTTCTTCGATACGTGGAACGATCTGACGGCGCCTCTATCACCCCCTCCTAAACCGCCGCCCGTTCGGCCGCAAGCTTACTGCGGTCTGAGCGTGGTCGATGACGCCGTAGGCTGCCGCCTGAGCAAGATCGAGAAAAACAGCCCAGCCTCCAAAGCGAACCTGCGAGAGGGCGACCACGTGCTCAAGGTGGATGGACGCCGCATCGAGGTCTCGGCCTCGTTCGAGCGTTGGCTCGCCGAGAGCGAGCCGGGTGACACGTTGCAACTGGAGATCAAACGCGGCAGCAAGAATCTACAGGTGCAGATCAAACTTCAAACTCAGCCGCGCGGCACGAAATGAAACTGGCACTGATCCTCCTGATGGCGGGCCTGGCGCAGGCGGCCCTGGCCCAAGATGAAGCCGATTATCCCGCGTTGCCGCGCGCCCAATATCGCAGCGGCCAGGCAGTGCTGGATGCGTTTGCGCCCGTTTCCACGCAAACACGCAATTCCATTCTCGAGTTGAATGTGGACGGGAGTCCGGTGGCGCTGGGCGCGGTTGTCGATACCAACGGTCTGGCCTTGACCAAAGCCAGCGAGCTTGGCGCGGGCAAATTGACGTGCTGGCTGGCCACGGGCCAGGAAGTCGAGGCCCAATTGCTGGCCGTCGATGACGAGGATGACGTGGCGCTGGTGCGGGTGAAAGCCGAGGGCTTGAAGCCGATTCAATGGGCGACGGATCAAGTTGTGGAAGGCCAATGGGTGATCACGCCCTGCCTAGCCGACACGCCGCTGGCCGTCGGCATCGTCAGCACCTTGCCTCACCGAATCAAGCCCCAGTTGCGCGCTTTCATTGGCGTCGAGTTCAACCAATTCGCCACGCGGCCCATTATTGAAAGGGTGTCGAAAGGATTCGGCGCGGAAAAGGCCGGGATCAAGCCCGGGGACGTCGTGGTCGCGGTCGATGGCAACCTTGTCACCAATAGCGACCAAGTGCGTGACATCCTGCGAGAATTTCGGGACGGCCAATCGGTCCGCATGCGGTTCCAGCGCGAGGAGAAGGAGTTCGATGAGAGCATCCAATTGATGGCGCCCAGGCCCGACCAGGAGCAGTATGAACTTTACGCGGATGAAGACGAGGACAATCTGAGCGGCGATGTGAGCCTGCGCAGCGGAGGGTTCGATCAGGCCATTGAGCACGATACGGTCCTGGAGCCTTGGCAATGCGGCGGTCCGTTGGTGAACTTGGACGGAAAGGTCGTCGGGTTGAACATCGCTCGAGCCAGCCGTGTCGCCACTTACGCGTTGCCTGCTTCGCTGGCGCGGCAGATTTTGACCAAGCTCAAGGCCAAGGCCGAGGAACCTTAAACTTTAATCCACGAGCCGATGCGCGATGACTGATGACTTTGCCAGCCTGCAGGCGGCCCATGACCGGCTAAAACTGCTCTACCAAGTCGGCAACGTCATCCACTCAACCCTCGATCCGGAGAAGGCTTTGCAATTGATCATGCAGGAAGCCGTGCGCCTGATGCGCGCCTCCAGCGGCTCACTCTCGCTGATCAATCCCAACAACGGAATTCTGGAAATTCACGCCGGGGAAGGCATGCCGCCCAATGCGGTGGATCTCAAGCTGCGCTTGGGCCAGGGCGTTACCGGCTGGGTCGCCCGCACCGGCAAGCCCGCCCGCGTCGGGGATGTCCACAAGGATTCCCGCTACGTCATGGTGGATAAAGAGGTGCGTTCGGAACTGGCCGTGCCGCTGGAGGTGATGGGAGAGGTGCGGGGCGTGCTCAACGTCCATTCCCGAAACCTGGACGCCTTCAGCCAGAGCGACCAGGAGTTGCTGGTGGAATTGGCGGTGCAGGCGGCCAAAGTGATTCACAACACGTGGCTCTTTGAGCAATCCCGCCTCAAGGCCCGCCTTTTGGAAACGCTGGTCAGCGTCAGCCGCTCCATCAACTCCGCTCTGCACGTCGATGAAGCCCTGCAGCTTATCACCCGCGAAGCTTGCACGTTAATGGAAGCGCGCATGTGTTCGCTCCTGATGCTCGATCCCACCGGCGAATGGCTCGATCTGCGCGCTTCTTTCGGCGCGGGGCCATCCTATCTGGGCAAACTGCGCCTGAGCGCGGACGAAAGTTTCATGGGCATCGTCGTCCGCCGCAAAAAGCCGATGCAACTGGAGAATGTGCAAACCTCCGCGCTCTACCAAAATGTCGATATGGCCCGGCGCGAAGGATTGGTCTCGCTGTTGAGCGCGCCGCTGAAGTTCGGCGGCAAAGCCATCGGCACCCTCAACGTCTATACCGGCCAGCCCCGCAGCTTTTCCAACGAAGAAGTCCACATCCTGACCGCCTTGACGGAATTGTCGGCCATCGCCATTGAAAAGGCCCGCCTTTACGAGCGGGTGGTGGACGTGGAGGAGCAATTGCGTCAAAACGAAAAACTTTCCGCCCTGGGCCTGCTGGCGGCGGAGGTCGCGCACGAAATCCGCAATCCGCTCACCGTGATGAAAATGCTCTACCACTCCCTTCGCCTGGAATTCTCCCCGGACGATCCGCGCGTGCAGGACGACGTCATCCTGCGCGAAAAAATGGACCAACTGAACAAGATCGTCGAGCAAATCCTGAACTTCGCGCGCGGTTCCGAACCGAAATTGAGCGCGGTCAACCTCAATCAACTTCTCAATGACCTGGCCCTGCTCATCCGGCACAAATTGCGCAACCAGCAGATCCGCTTTGTCTGCCGGCTGGCGCCGGAGTTGCCGGAGATCATGGCCGACGGCACCCAACTGGCGCAGGCCTTTTTAAACCTGACGCTCAACGCGGTCGAGGCCATGCCTCAGGGCGGGACGCTGACCATTTCCACCCGGGCCGTCACACTGCCGCGCCGGGGCCAGAAGCCCTCGCACGTGCTGATCGAATTCCGCGACACCGGCCAGGGCATGCCCGAAGAACAGCGGCGGCAGCGTCGCTCCTCCCTATTGAGCACGACCAAGCTTAAAGGAACGGGATTGGGATTAGCCATCGTAAGCCGGGTGGTGGAAACCCATCGCGGAAAAGTCCGCATTCTGTCTCGTCCCGGCCACGGGACGGCCATCACCGTCACCTTACCCGTATGAGCCTGCGCCATTCAAGGTGGGTAGGCGAAGGAAACGGGGATGCTGTGTAACGAGGACACGACGGGCTCTGCATTACTCGGATTAGTGTTGCCCATCCAATTGACCGCATGCATCGCTTCGGCCCCATTCGCCTGGGTGGCGAAGGCTTCATCCGACGCCCCGGGCCGCCAACCGTTGTGGAGCGGATTCTGGGCGGATTCCTCCGGCTGGGTCCTGACGGAATAAATCACGCTCAACGTCAGAGCGCTAAATGCAGCCACGGAAAAGCCATAGGCCAAAGCCGGCCGGAAAGTCAATGCCGTGAGCCATTTCTCCCAAAAACTCAGTTGGCCTTCCCCGCGTTCGAGGCGATCGATGATTTTGTCCGGCAACCGGCTAAAGTAACCGGGTGGAGGCTGTTCATGCCGTTTGAGCGCCATCAATTTACGCAATGCTTCAAAATCGCTCGGTTCTGAATTCATACTGCTGATTCTGCTATTTCAAATAATCCGACAAATAAGCCTGCATTTGCTGCCGCGCGTAAAACAGGCGGGAACGGACAGTGCCGATGTTGCAGTCCATGATCTTGCCGATCTCCTCGTGGGAGAGACCTTGGACATCGTGCAGCGTGACAACCATTCTATGGTGTTCAGACAGCTTTTGCATGGCGCCGTTCAATTTCTCCTGTAACTCGCTCAGGTTCAAGTCCCTACGCGGGTTTTTATCCGAGATCAGCGCCACCAAATCCGGGTCGTTCTCCGCGCTGAAATCGACGTCGTTGAGGCTCAATTGCACCCGGTTCTTGCGCTGTTTGAGGAAATTGATAGTCTTGTTGACCGCGATCCGGTAAATCCACGTGTAAAAGCTCGAATCCCCCTTGAACGACTTGAGCGCCCGAAAAGCCTTGATAAACGTCTCCTGCGTCAGATCGTTGGCGTCCTCGTGATTAGAGGTCATGTGATAGACGGTGGCGTAAATTCGTTCCTGGTAACGGCGCACCAATGCATCGTAGGAGCCCAAGTCCTCCTTTTGGGCGCGGCGCACCAGCAGCAAATCGCTGATCTCCTCTCTCTCGACGGGCAGGTCAGGCTCAGGCCCAGGCGCCGACGGGCGCGTCATCGTTTTTTCCAGTTCGGCTTTCGTATGCTAAGGTTTCCTTCTTACGTGAAAGAAGCTTGATTCTTAATAGACAACACCCAAAGCTTCAGTTTGTTCCGCCAGAAATTCGGTCAATCCGGCTAGGCCCAGGCGCCCTTGACCCGGCGGCAGCGCCATCAGCGCTTCCCGCGCCGCCACGAGGTACTGCTGGATGACCGAGCGCGATTCGGCGAAAGCTTCATATTTGACCATCAACTCCACCACCTCCGCCAGCAAGCCCGGCTCCCAATTGGCCAGCCAATGCCGCAAACGGTCCTGGTCCTTCGCACCGGCGCGGTCCCGCACGATGATAAGTGGCAGCGTCATTTTCCCTTCGGCCAAGTCCGCCCCAAGCGTTTTACCCGCCGCCACTTCCGAACCGAGCATATCCAGGCAATCGTCATACAATTGGTAGGCCGTGCCCAACGCCAGGCCATACTTGCGCAAGCTGTTCCGCCGCACTTCCGACGCCTCACTGACATATCCGCCCAAATCGCACGACAAGGCGAACAACTCGCCCGTCTTCATCGCCAGCATCTTAAAATAATGCCCGCGCGAGACCTCAAAATCCCCGCGCGACCGGCTTTGCAAAATCTCACCCGCGCAGACCGTATTGGCCGCCCCGGCCGCCGCCCGGCAAATTTCAGGCGTTGGAAAACTGGCGGCCAGCTTGAGCGCATGCGCGAAAAGACAATCGCCCAGCAAGACCGAAACTTCATTGCCCCAATGGGCCGCCAGCGTCATGCGCCCGCGCCGCAACTCCGCTTCGTCGATCACATCGTCATGCACCAGCGTGGCCAGGTGGATCATCTCCACGATCACCGCGACGGTCAAATGCGCTTCCCGGATGGTCCCGACGGCCTCCCCGCTGAGAGAAACGAGCATGGGGCGGAGTTGTTTTCCTTGGGCAGTCAGGGCATATTGCGCGTAAGCCGCGATTTGCGGTTCAAAGCCTTCTGTTTGCGCGGCCAGTTGCCGGGCCACGCCCTGCAAAAACGGTTCCACCGCATCCGCGATATGTTTCCACCCGGAACCCCGTGGCGTCGATGGTCCGACAGAGACGGCGACCCGACTGGTTTCAGCAACCAACATGCCTCTGACTGTAAGAGCAGAATTCGGGTGAAGCAAGCTTAATAAGTCAAACTTGTAATGCAGGCAAACGCTGGCAATTCCGCGCACCGCCGATAAGCGAAAATAGCGGTAGAAAAGCCACCCTTAGGAGCTTGCCGCTCCAAATCCGAGCAAAAGAATACATGCAAACTGTTGCAATTAAACAACTTGCGAAGTTTCGACTGACTCCCAACGCGAATCTCACCTCTATCCAATTTTGGCCACCCCCCCCATCCCCGCAGGTTTGATTTGGTTTGATTTGGTTTGATTCGGTTTGACTGGGATTGACTGGGTTTGACTGGGTTTGAC
>PLIU01000096.1 GCA_003140095.1 Verrucomicrobiales bacterium
TCATTCCGATTGAAGCGGAACACGCCCCAAGTACAGGCCGAGCAAAAACTGTCTAAGATTAAAAAGGAGGGCGGTGATGATTGCGCCAATCCGAACATCCCGCCAGGCGATATTCGTATGGGGCAGCACTTTGAAGAGCATGGCGAACAGCAACGTGATGACGCCGAAAGAGACCACGAAATTGACTTATATTTTTTGGCACGCTATTGCTTTCAATGGCGGGATAGTAATCTTCATCGACCCAACATTTTTGCAATGATGAAGATAACGATGGCTCCGAAAAGACCTCCGCCTCCCAAGAGATAGATCAGGGAATAGCCAGCGGCAGCAAACAGATGTGGCAATATGATTGATGCAATCATAGGTCAATGAATAGTTAAGGTTTGATAACTCTGCAACCGTTTCGCTCCGGTTGCAGGGTGTTGCTATCAACGTGAAAGAGAACCGACGCGATTGCGGCGAATGCCAACAACGCGAATACCCAGGCGCGAATTGCCCAATCCGCTGTCTGTCGTCTCATCCGATCCCTTTTCTTCGGATTCGCCCAAGGCTTCTGCGTTGCTGCTGGCACGCGCCAACTCGGTGAGCGAATCATTGGCGGCTATTTCCTCGCTAAGGATTTCCAGCAAGAGATCGGCGGCCTCCTTGTTCTCCAGCAGTCCAGCCCATTCGTGCAGGCAGCCGTAAGCCGCCATCTCATGATGTTCGACCTTCTGCGCGGCCGAGATCAACGCCGCGTTGATGGCCCGCGACCCTTTGAAGTCCGCCGCGATTTCGTCGCCTTCTTCCAAAAGACCCACCGTGGCCTTGCACGTTTTCCCTTTGGCCTTTTCGTCGAACAATTGGAAGACCTTTTCGAGCTTTGTCACGTGGCCTTCGGTTTCTTTCAAATGGGCCAGAATGGCCCGCTTTAGTTTGTCACAGGTGGCGGCTTTGGCCATCTTCGGCAATGCCTTGACGGTGCGGCGCTCGGCGTCATAAATGTCCGCCAGTTCGTCCAGAAATAGAACTTTAAGTGTTTTCATTTTTGTTTTCGCTTATTTGTTATTGATGGTGGGTGAGATTCCTGCGGCCAAGTCCTCTTGCGCGCAGGAATAACGATGATTATTACCGGCTAGTCTCGACGAGGACCTCTTCCGAATGCGATGGGCGTTCGGTGGCTTTGTTGGCCTTGGGTGTGGAGGCCTCACCCGTGGTGCAGATGTCTTGCGCCCCGGCTTTGGTGAAGATGTCCTTGGCCCGGGTGATTTCTTTTGAACTCTCGGTGTGGACGGAGATGAGGAGATTGCCTTTCTTGATCTTGCCTTCGTAACGCTTGGCTTCGACCTCGGGTATGCCCAACCCGATTAACCCGCCGGCGATCCCGCCTACGGCCGCTCCGACGGCGGCGCCGCTCAACGCGGCAATAATCGGTCCTGCCGCAATGAAAGGGCCGACTCCAGGAATGGCCAGCGCGCCAATCCCCGCGACCCAGCCCAACGCTCCACCAATGACGCCGCCCGTGCTGGCGCCGGTGGCAGCGCCTTCAGGGGCTTTTGTGTTCTTCTCGTGCGCGAAATCGCGGGTAGTGTCCTTGTCAGGAAAAAGCACGGAGATATCGTTGTTGAAAAAGTTCGCGTTTTTGAGCTGATCGACAATTTGATCGGCGCGCTGGCGTGACGTGGCAATGCAGAATACAGATTTCTTTGACATATAGTTCACTTTCTTTCTTTAGTTTTACTGTTTGATGATTGGACTAGTTAGTGCCTGCGGTGAGCTTGGCTTCCAGCTGGTTGTCCACATTTCCGGCGCCCGCAATTTGATTCGCGATCTCACCGATTTGACGCTTTTCCTCGGCGCTATTGACAGGCCCGCGCAGGGTGACATGACCGTCAATGGTGATGATCTTCACGTTCCTGGCATCCACGGACAGGTCTTGCGTGGCGATGATTTCCTTGCGAATCTGCGCTGTGATGTGAATATCGGCGTGGCTCGTGCCTTGATCGAGCGGCGTGATTGTCTTGTTATCGCGGTCGCGAACATTGCGCGCTGTGTCGTTCGCGTCTGTTGGAGCGTTATTCGCCTCTGTTGACGCGTCGGTGGCGAAGTAAGGCTCAACATTGTAGGCGCGATAAACTCCACCGGCATAGCTGGGTTGAGCGAAGTCGGGCCATTGATTGGCCTTGAAATGCGGCGCGGCGGTCAACATTTCCTTCGTGGTGTCAAGCTGGAGGGTGTCCCGATCCGTCGTGAATCGGAGTGCGGTGGGTGGAACGGCGCTTAGCTCGTCGCCCATCCCGAGGAATCCTCCGGAGGACACAATGACTGCCACGATACGACCCGATGAGAGGTCCACCAGGATATTTTCCACGTTGCCCAGCTTCTCATCCTGCAGGTTCTTCACCGATGTGCCCGTTAGTTTGCTTGCCTTTTGGATTTGCCCCAGGCGCGAGGCCGGAATTGTGCATTTGCTTTCACTCGCGAGACGGCTCTTGTCCCATGTTCCGTCCGCTTTGCGGGTTGAAACTGTGTTGGGCTGGCCATCCACAACCGCATCCCCTGTTTGGATAAAGTTGAAGGCGGGTTCTTGGCCATAGTAGCGATAGACCGCAGCCAGATGCTTGGAGTCGGAGCATTCAGCCCATTTTGACGTCTCGAATTTAGGCGCGCCCGTCAGTTTCTCTTTGTCGGCGTCGAGATGAAGGACTTTGTGGGCGGCATCGCAATGCAAGGCTCCCGGTGGCACTGCCGTCAGGGTGTCGCCAATGCCAATAAATCCGCCGGTGGACAGAATCACTTGGACGATCCGGCCGGATTCCACATCCAAAGCGAGGTCTTCCACTTTTCCGAGTTTTTCACCCTGGTTGTTCAGGACTGTCTTTCCGATTACGTCGCTGGCTTTGGCCGCGTCTTTTAGTTGGTTCGGGCGTTGCGCGCGGGCGGTGGAGACGGGTCCATCTGTTTTGATATTGCGTGTATCTTGGGCCAGAGCCGAAAAGGCCAAGACCGAGGCAGCAGAAGCGCTGACGATGATTTGAAATTTCCGTTTCATATTTAAATTTACTTCCGTATTTTGTTTTTCGTTCGTGGAAATATTTCAGTTTCTCACAGCCTTCACAATAGGCGGCGAATCTGGCTATTGCTATGGGGTGTTACCCTATCAAGAATCCCATGAGAGCAGCCTTGACCCCCATATAGGGCAACAGCAGAGAAAGGAAACCCGTGAAACGTTGAAGTAACTCTGAGAAGCCCAAAAGCTTCCGACGCTAAACGATGGTAAACTGGACGCAGCCTCCAAACCATTGAGCAACGGCATCGCGACGTCCGTAACGACTACTGTAGGACGAAGTTTTTTAACCAGGGCGACCGTCCGGCACCCATCTTCCGTTTCCCCCACCACTTCGAGGTCGTCTTCCTTCTCCAACAGTTTGCGAAAACCTTCGCGGACGACCATATGGTCTTCGGCCAACAGACCAGTGATTCGTTTCATAAGCTTTCAAGTTTGGCCCAGCGAAGTGGGCGCCTATAAGACTATTGCCTCAATCCGTATATGGGGTGAACACCCCATGTGCAAGGGGCGGCCCATCAGGCACGCTTTCCACTTTGCGGGGCTTCGCCGTTGGCGGACGCCAGATAAACATGGATTACCCATCGGGTGGGTTGACACCGTTTCTCTGTGGAGCGCCTGTTTGAATGCATTTTTTAATGAGCCACGCCAGTCCACAACTGCGGAATTTCGCCAAGCGCCCCATCGCTTGTGAGGCCAATGGAAATAAATCTGCCAATACCAAAGCCCCTGACGCCTTTAGGGTTTGTAAAAAGCTTCGTCCGCGGTTGGCGAAATTGATGGGCAACGTTGGTTATCGGGCGCTGCTTTCGCGCTCACTTGCGCTGGCCAGTGCCGGGGTTCCCAGACTAGGCATGGTGCATATGAAATCGCATGGGCCTTTGGGAGGGTTGGTGGAACTTCCAGCACATCTGGATTTGGATGAATTTTTTCGAAGGCAGAATTGTTCTGCTGGCCCAGTTGCTCGGGCTGCTGGTAGCCTTCATTGGCGAAAATTTAGCATTTCGCCTGGTGCGCGAGGCCTTTCCCAAAGCGCCTGTCAACAATCTGGATTTAGTGAACGGACGTAAATATGAAAAAACGAAATGATGCGGTCCATTTCAAGAGTCCGACAAAGGACGTGAGCAATTCTGCTAAAGTTACGATCCATATATTGCCGACTGGTGTGCATGGGCTTGACGAGATACTGGGCGGCGGCATCCCTGAATTTTCCTTCAACGTCATCGCAGGCACGCCAGGTTGCGGCAAAACCACCCTGGCTCACCAGATTGTTTTCGCCAATGCCGGGCCAAAAAAAACAGCGCTTTATTTCACCGTCCTCGGTGAACCCGCAATGAAAATGCTGCGCTATCAGCAACAATATTCTTTCTTCGACGAAGCCAAACTGGGCCACGCCATCCGCTTTGTCAACCTGGCCGACGTGCTTGAGGAGGGGGATGTGAACGCGGTCCTCGATGTAATTATCAAACAAGTCACGGCGGCCCATCCGAGCGTCGTGGTGGTGGATTCCTTTCGAACCTTGGGACGCAAAGCAACGGGCGGCGCGAATGATACGGAAATGCAATCGTTTGTCCAACGCCTCGCCCAATTTCTAACCAGTTGGGAGGCGACGACGTTCCTGGTCGGCGAATATACCGAGGAGGAAATGCGCAACAATCCGCTCTTCACCATCGCCGATGGCCTCATCTGGCTCTGGCAGGTGCCGGAGAGAAACTCCGTGGTTAGGAAAATGCAAATCATAAAGCTGCGCGGGCGGGCCTCGGTGCCGGGATTGCACACCATCCGGATTGGCGAAGGCGGCCTGCAGGCCTTTTCGCGCACGTTGGGATTGGTCGGTGCCAAAACGAAACCCCTGCGGCGCCGCTATCTTTCCATTGGCATCCCCGAGTTGGACAAAATGATGGGTGGCGGCATTCTTGAAGGCGACAGTCTCCTGGTGGCGGGACCTTCGGGAATGGGCAAATCGGCCTTGGCAACGCAATTTATCGCCGAAGGAATCCGCCATGGGGAACCGGGGATCATGGCGATCTTCGAAGAACGCCCGGGAGGATATATCCAGCGCGCGGGCGAGTTCGGTCTCCATCTAAAAAGGGCCGAAGAACAGGGAACGCTCGAAACCCTTTATCTTCGTCCGCTTGACCTTTCGGTGGATGAATCAATGAGGGCGATTCTCGATGCCATCACAAGGGTCGGGGCAAAACGACTGGTGATTGATTCGCTGGTCGGTTTTGAGATGGCGCTGGCACCCGGTTTCCGGGCCGACTTTCGCGAGTCGCTCTACCGCATGATCGGGGCGTTGACCGGAGCCGGGGTGACGATTCTGAGCACGGTCGAAGTGGAGGATACATTTACCGGGCTGCCGTTTAGCCACTACGCAATTTCATTTCTGACCGACGACATTATCCGAATGCGTTATGTGGAGATTGATGGCCAGCTTCGCAAGGTGATGATCGTCATCAAAATGAGCGGTGGCAATCACAGCAAAGACATTCGCGAATATGTCATCACAGACAAGGGCATCGTGATCATCCTACCGCGCAAAACCGATTATACCGAGCTGACCACCGGGATACCGCAACGGATCGGCCAACTGGAAGAGGCCGCGCCCGAACCGAAGGCGGCGACGTGAAAGGACATATATGCGCGATGCTCCGACTTGTTTCGCTTGGGTAAAGATTCGCCCCCCGCGTTTGCGACCTGCTGTATCGGAGCCAGATTCACCGAGGCCGGCATGGGTAAAACACCTTATACCGCCAATGCGCGAGGCCGGATTATATTTGAATTGAGAGCGCGCCAGCGACGTGGCGCGGAGCGACAGGCATTATCTACGGAGATCGTTGTAGTGAAACAAAAAAGGTCGTTTGCAATATTAATTTTCTTTGTAATTTCAAGCCTCGACGCAGCTTTGGCATTCGCCAGGTATGGAATTGGCGCCAGTTTGGAAGCCGTCGGCCTTGGAATCGGCGGCTTTGTTCTGGGCCTGATTGTTTATTGGAACAGGTACTGAAGGAAAAACCATGAGCGAACAAACTCCTGTCAGCAAGACCACTTACAGTTATTTGCCCAAGGACATTGAGGGATTCGATTCTCTAGCGGAGTTGGCCCTGGATCTGCGCTGGTCCTGGAATCACACTACTGACGAAGTGTGGCGCAAGCTTGAGCCTACCCTGTGGGAACTCACGCAGAACCCCTGGATTGTCTTGCAGACGGTTTCGCGGCACAAACTCGAACGCGTGCTGGCCGATCCTGCCTTTCGCAAAAACGTCGATGACCTTCTGCAAGCCAAGCGGCAAGCAGCAGAGGCGCCGGCATGGTTTCAGGGACATGATCCGCAGGGTTCCTTGACCTGCGTCGCGTACTTCAGCATGGAATTCATGTTAAGCGAAGCGCTGCCCATTTACTCAGGGGGACTTGGCAACGTGGCCGGCGATCAACTCAAAGCCGCCAGCGATCTGGGGGTGCCGGTCGTGGGAGTGGGGTTGCTCTATCAACAAGGCTATTTTCGCCAGGTAATTGACCAGGACGGAGCGCAGCAGGCCCTTTTCCCCTACAATGACCCCGGTCAATTACCGATCATGCCGTTGCGCCAGCCTGACGGCGAGTGGTTGCGGTTGGAAGTCGCGTTGCCAGGTTACTCGGTCTATCTGCGCGCCTGGCAGGTCCAGGTTGGCAGAGTGAAGCTCTATCTGTTGGACAGCAATGACGCCGCGAACTTTCCCGCTCATCGAGGTATCACCAGCGAGCTTTACGGGAGCGGTCCGGAGTTGCGACTCAAGCAAGAACTTATCCTCGGTCTTGGCGGCTGGCGTCTGCTGGACGCCCTTGGCATCCACCCGGAAGTCTGTCACCTGAACGAAGGGCACGCGGCCTTTGCGGTGTTGGAACGCGCGCGCGATTTCATGAAAGAAACCGGGCAATCCTTCGAGGTTGCGCTGGCCGCCACGCGAGCGGGCAACCTCTTCACCACCCATACGGCGGTTGCCGCTGGCTTTGATCGTTTCGCTCCGGCACTCATCGAACGATACCTCGGCCGGTACGCCCAAGAAATGCTTGGCATAAAAACAAATGACTTGCTGGCCTTGGGCCGCCAGAATCCGAATGACGCGTCGGAGAGCTTCAACATGGCCTATCTGGCCATCCGGGGAAGCGGGTCAGTCAATGGCGTGAGCCGATTGCACGGGAAAGTCAGTCGCCACCTTTTCGAGCCTCTTTTTCCCCAGTGGCCAGCGGAGGAAGTGCCCGTCGGCCATGTGACCAATGGGGTTCACATGCCGACTTGGGACTCGCCGGCTGCGGACGAGCTTTGGACCAAGGCCTGTGGAAAAGGCCGCTGGCTTGGGACGACGGAAAATTTAGATAAGGACATTCGCCGCGTCTCTGATGCCGACCTGTGGCAATTTCGCATGGACGCCAGCAAGTCGCTGATTGATTACGCGCGCCTGCGTCTAGCCCGGCACTACGCCGCCGCCGGCGCCTCGCCCGAGAGGGTAGAAGAGGCAAGGCATCTCTTCGACCCCAATGCGTTGACACTCGGCTTTGCGCGCCGCTTTGCCACCTACAAACGACCAGACCTGCTGCTGCATGATCCTGAGCGGCTGCTGCGACTGTTATCCAATCCACAGCGTCCGGTGCAACTTATCCTTGCGGGCAAGGCCCATCCAGCAGATCAGGCGGGACAGGCCCTGATCCAGAAATGGGTACAGTTCATTCGCCAGACCAATTGCCGTCCTCATGCTATCTTTCTCAGCGACTATGACATGCATTTGACCGAGCGCTTGGTGCAGGGGGTGGATGTCTGGCTGAACACGCCACGACGGCCGTGGGAGGCGTGTGGAACCAGTGGCATGAAAGTACTCGTTAACGGAGGCATTAACCTCTCAGAATTGGATGGTTGGTGGGCGGAGGCTTATGCCCCCAATCTCGGTTGGGCTTTGGGAGATGGCCAGGAGCACGGCAGCGACCCGGCTTGGGACGCCGCTGAAGCTGAGAAGCTCTACGATTTGCTCGAAAAGGAAGTGATCCCTGAGTTCTATACCCGCGATGGGCAGGGCATCCCGACTGCTTGGATTTCACGGATGCGGGAAAGCATGGCGTTGACTCCGCGTTTCTCCGCCGACCGCGCGGTGCGCGATTACACCGACCAACATTATCTCCCCTCTGCTGCCGCCTATCGTTTGCGCATGGCCGATAAAGGCGCCATCGGCAGGCAAATGGTCGATTGGCAGCATACTCTGGAACAGAAATGGCCCAAGCTGCGCTTCGGTGAAATGAAGGTTGAGACCAAAGGTCAGCAGCACGTCTTTGACGTTGAAGTTTATCTCGACGACCTCGATCCCAAGACGGTGCGAATCGAGCTTTATTCCGAGGGCGTCAACGGCAGCAGTCCCAGGCGGGAGGAGATGAAGCCTGTTCGCCAATTGGCCGGCGCGCCGGGTGGCTACGTTTACAGCGCGGCTGTGTCCGCGGCCCAACCGGCAACGGCCTATGCGGCGCGAATGATACCGCAGCGCTCCGGAACGGCGGTTCCATTGGAATCCGCTCAAATCCTATGGCAGCAACGATAAGAACGGAAGCAATGATGTCCTTCGCGCCATAAAGCTTGCGGGAGAAAATGGCCGAAATCACAAGAAAGGTAACTATGCCTCAAGGCGACAAATCCAGTTATACTAACAAACAGAAACGTCAGGCGGAACATATCGAAGCCGGCTACGAAAAAAGGGGCCTCACCACGAAAACTGCGGAAGCCCGTGCCTGGGCCACCGTGAACAAACTTAGCGGCGGCGGCAAAAAGAGCGGTTCTGGCCGGAAAAAATCTCCATGAAATTATGCCAGCCTTAACCACCAAACAACTGAGTGTTCATTTGAAAACCGCCCCGAACTGGTCGAAACGCGCGCAAACGATCGTTCGCACATTTCAGTTTGAAGGTTTCTTAAACGGCATCGATTTTGTGAACCGGATCGCCAGGAAAGCTCAAGAAAACAATCATCATCCGGATATCGATGTTCGTTTCAACAAGGTGACATTGAAGCTCACCACGCATGATGAGGGTGGAATCACCGAAAAGGATTTCTCTCTCGCCCGCCAGTGCGATGAGGTGTTCTCCAAATTCTTCGCGCCCTGACTGATGCGAGCCCCTTCAAGATCATGAAGTTACGGGCGTTACGGAAGCGCTGAAAGGCTACTGGGGGGGAATACCCTATTGCGCGCATTCCATCGGCGGGGAATCTTTGCCAGTAACGTCAGAAGAAGAGAACAACTGGATACCACGTTTGCTCGCAAGGAAGTGAATGACGAATCCTAAACGGAGTGATGGCCAATGAAAGCGAAGAAAGCTGCGAATGGCTTTCCGGTCGTTTGCGTGGGCGGTTCGGCCGGCGGCCTCGACGCATACACCCGATTACTGCGGCATTTGCCACTCGACATGGGTGTTGCCATCGTCATCGTTAACCACCTGAGAACCGTAGCCACCCAACTCCACGAGATTCTCCCGCGCTTTACCGGGATGCCGGTGAACCTGATCACGGAAAGATTAGATATTCAGCCCAACCAGGTGTTCATCATTCCGGCACAGTGCGATTTACACATCCTTAACGGAGAGTTCCGTTTAAAGCCCATATCAAAGCCCCGGGGATGGCCCGACGTGATTACGGTTTTTCTGCGATCCCTAACCCAGCACTGGGGCGGCAAACTTATCGCTGTCATTGTCTCTGGATACGATGGTGACGGGGCAGCGGCACTCTGCGGCATAAAAGAAGTGGGGGGCATTACCATCGCACAGAAACTCGACACAGCGAAGCAGCCCGATATGCCCGAAAGCGCAATAGCGAGCGGGTGCATCGATTTTGTTCTTTCACCCGAGGATATCGCTCAAAAAATTGCACAAATTGCGCACACCGTATCACGGGCGGAGGAAGGCAGCCCACCAAGTCGGAGTAAAAAGGACCACGCATTGTGACGGAGGAAATTCTTCAGCGCGATTCATTCAGCTATTTTACGCATGAGACGAATCCGGCCAACGGACTGGTGATCGACAAGACACCACCGGATTGTCCTGTCATCATTGCTGCCACCGGCCTGGCGCTGGTGGTATGCCCGGTGGGGATTGAGCGCGGATTCATGTCGCACGCCGACGCAGTGGAACGCATGCTGATGACGCTGCGATTCTTCTGGAACAGTCCGCGCAGCCCGAAAGCCGATGCCACCGGCTGCCAGGGCTTTTATAATCATTTTCTCGACATGCGGACCGGGGGGCGCGCATGGCAACGCGAGCTATCCGAGGTCTTGCTGGCTGCTGGGCCGGCCGGACGTCAGCCCTGACAACGCAGTCAATGTCGCAGGTCATACACAACATACACAAACACCTTGGTGTTTGGGATTGCTTCCCGAATCAGAGGTTCCACGGATGCCCATTTTCCACCCGCAAGGCCGCAACCGATACGAGGCATGTGAATTGTCGCCTTCAAATTCGCCGCCTCACGAGCCAAAATCTCCAAGCAATGCTTGAGCGCGTTATAGCGGATTGGAGGCACATTGGCGAGGGCGCGAATGCCCCTTTGGGCAATCATGTTCGCAACCCAAATGCTTGGCTCAACCTGAACCAGCGAGACTGTGCCAAGCCTGAGAGGTCGGCCCAATTTCAAGTATTCCGCCATTGGCAGGGGCCATCGCTTGGAGATGGACAACACAAAGCCCGCGCCCCATGCGCCGATGTCGTTGCAGGTATGGGCAATGATTTTGTTTCCGTCGCCAACGGGCGTGGTCGCATCACCGGTAATGTATTGAATTTGCATAAGGCCGCATGTCGGGAGCCATCATTAACAAATGCAGCGGAACAGACAAGAACGTCTAGTGGAGTTGCCACCAAACACTTTCCTTTCCGCCTGGCGGAAACAGAGATTCAAGAAACGCTGTCTGAATTTCCGTGATGTTTGGTATCCACATCCTTGGCCGCGGTCGCAACGATATTCAGAACCACCGGCTGGCCTTCCGGAATGAGAGAACGCCGACTGCTTGGCAATTTGGCGAGTAGCGACAATTCCAGCCGCTACATGGCCGTCTCAATTCGTCGCAGATGATGGCCGTGAATCGAAACCTCGTGCGTGGCAAAGACTAGCTTGAGGTTTTGCTCGTCGCCACCACTGGTTAATTCCGCGAAGACAAATTGATCGTGCGGCAACAGCAGCGAACGCCCTAGCGAAACTTCAATTCGCAATCCCCTTGTTTGTGGGTCTCCACCATCATCTTTCTTGGGTGCCGTTCGCACTGAGCGGGCGTTTCTGAAATCGAAGCGGAAGGGAGCCGGTCGGGAGTGAAGTGAACGGACGATGGCGCAGTGGAGCGTGGTTTCAGAAACGTCCGTTGAGTGCGTCACCCTCTAGGTTCTCGGTTACGGCGCTTTGTCTGGCCGGTTTCTGAGGAACGAGGAAAGCCGGGCAGTCAAAGCGCCGAGCGGCGTTATAGCGCTACGGAAAATGTGGCGCTAATTTCATGGTTCTGCTTGGTGCAAGGTGGCAATCTTCCATGAAATCAGCGCTCTTCTGCCAGATTCTCAACGAACAGTGAGGTTTCATTTTGTCTAAACATTGCGCAAGCGACGGCGTTTTATCGGCCATCCTGGCTGCCGAATGGAAAAACATCGGCCAAGTGCATTTTGTGTAGAACTTACATCTTCGCGGGAATCGATTCAGGCAAACTGCCAGACATGAATGACGCTGGATTCACTTGTGACTACCCGGGTAAGAATACACTTCGTGTGCCACGCGCGCCATGCCTCCGGTGGCTTCAGGCAAAATGACCAAGTGATGAATGAAAACTGAAAAGAAATGACCGCTTGTTCCAAAACGAACAAGGCGTTTTTGAAAACCGAGGATATCGCGTTTTATGTTCACTGCCGCCGCGCATAAAAACCTGATGCCGGATCAACCAGCCAGCGGGAAAATCGCCTGGCGTTTGCTGGTTAAGGCCGTCGTTTGCATCGTAAGGATTTATTACCCGAAAGACGCCACTGATCAAGGGTTTTGCCGGGATTTAGTCTGTACGATTTTGTGTGTCTGGCGCGCCACGCCGTCGAGAATTTCTGCCATGTTGGTGCCGTATGAAAAGATTATCAGTCAATCGTGGTTGGAGCGGCGGCGAAAAAAGCGGGCGAACCATTGTCAAAATCGGGGGGATGGAGCCGGTGGCTTCCGTGGCTTCGGGATCGCGGCAAATTTCTGGCCAAGTTTGCAGCGGCCGTCCGCCGTTTCATGTCAGAGTCCCGCCATGATGAAAATAATTTCGGTCCGCCTGGCGACGCGGGAAACCAAAAACGCATTCGGTGCCCTTGGGATACCCATGCCGGTTTCCCTTTCGGCAGGATTCCCATTTGACAGCCGGATGGATGGCCAAAACGAAAAAACACTTTGTTTCATTTTGAAACCGAGCCTTTTGAGAAACAGCTAAAATCGGTTCCATGTTTACTGCCATCGCGCAAAAAAATCTGACGGATGCCGAGAAGTATTTCGACGAGCATCTAACGCAGAATGATTACTATGCGGTCGGGGAAGTTCGTCCCGGCCAATGGATCGGGGTGGGAGCGGAGCGATTGGGATTAAAAGAAAATGTCACGCGCGAGCAATTTCATGCGCTCTGCGAAAATCAAAATCCCCAAACCGGCGAACGCTTGACGCAACGCCAATTGAAAAAGGACCAGCGCCGCGTGCTTTATGATTTCACTTGTTCCGCGCCCAAATCCGTTTCGGTGCTGGCGGTCACGCTGGATGACCAGAGATTGGTTGAAGCGCATGAGGCAGCGGCCAAAATTGGGTTTCACGAACTGGAAAATTTCGCCGCAACTCGCGTCCGCAAAAGCCGCGTTGAGAACCATGACCGTTTGACCGGCACTCTCGTGGCCGCCGCCTTCGTGCATGACAGTTCCCGTGCGTTAGACCCGCAGGTGCATACGCATTTTACGGTGTTCAACGCCACGTTTGATGAGCGGGAAAGATGCTGGAAAGCCCTGCAAGCGCGCGGCATGTATGACGCGATTCGTTACGGCACGGCGGTTTATCGCAATGAATTGGCCAGGCGAGTGCAACAAATCGGCTATCGGATTACCCGGGCCCAACACGGCTTTGAAATCGAGGGCGTCAGCGAGGAAGTCTTGAAACGCTTTTCCAAACGCGCCCAGGAGCGCGACGCGGTGGTTCAAGCAACGGAGCAACGGCTGGGGCATAAACTTTCCAATGATGGCGTCGCCTTGGCGGTGCATCAGAGCCGGGCCAAAAAGGTCAAAGGCATGGCTACGGCGGAAGTCCGGGAAGGGCAGTGGTCACAGTTGTCATTGGACGAACAACAATCCCTTCAAAAGCTCTGCGCGTCAGTCCAACCCGTCCGGCCTGTCCGTGTCATTGAACCAGAACACCAGGCTCTGACTTATGCCGTCGCTCATGTGTTCGAGCGCAAGTCGGTCGTGCCGGAACATGAATTGCTAAGCGCGGTGTTGGCGCAACGTCCGGGTGAAGTGGATTTACCGGCGTTGAAAACGGCGGTGATGCAGTCGCCGGAACTGGTTAAAACTGAGCGCGGATTGTCCACGTGGCAGATTCTGGCGACGGAACTGGAATTGATTCAGTCCGTCAACGCGGGATGCGATGCCGTTGCACCATTGCAGCCTGGCTACCGGCCCGCTGACTGGCTGGGTGAGGATCAAAGACGGGCGATTTACCACATCCTGCGAACCAGCGACCGCATCACCGGCCTGCGCGGTCTGGCCGGCACGGGCAAGACCACGGCGTTGCGCGAGCTGGTCGCCGCCTGCAAAGAGGCCCAGGTGGAACCGCTGTTCTGCGCGCCGACAGCGGCGGCGACGGAGGTATTGCGTAAGGAGAGATTCGAGGCGGTGACGCTGGCGAGCCTGCTGCAATCAAAACCCGTCTTGTCTGAACGCCATCTGGTTGTGCTGGACGAGGCCGGGGCGGTCGGCATTGACGACATGAAGCGGCTCTTTGACCTGGCCAAGGATTGCCGGATCGTCCTTTCCGGCGACACGGGCCAGCACGCCTCGGTTGCGCGTGGCGATGCGTTGCGGATTTTGGAGCAACACTCAGGCCTGCAGTCGGGTCAACTGACGCGCATCCGGCGGCAACGTTGGGCCGAGTATCGGCGTGCGGTCGAATTGGCGGCGCAAAAGCGCACCGTCGAAGCCTTCGCGCAATTGGAACGGATGAGTGCGGTCGTGGAACTTTCCGGCAACGAAATTCGCGACGCGGCTGCACAAGCGTACTTGGAAGCCTTGAACCAAAATCGAAGCGCGCTGGTGGTCGCGCCAACCTGGACGGAGATTGAGGCGGTGACGGAGAAAGTCCGATCCGCGTTGAAATCGTCCGGTGTGCTTGCCGACAAGGAGAATGAATTCCGAGTCTTTGACTCGCTGTCGTGGACGGAAGCCCAAAAACGGGATGCGCGGCAATACCGGCCCGGCATCGTGCTGCGTTTTCATCAAGCCAAAGGTGGCTTTGGGCGCGGCGAGACGGTGGAAATCGAAACGGTCGGTGATACGCTCACCGTTCGGCGAGGAGATGGACTAACGATGCCCATGAATCCTGCGTTGCTGGCCGAGTGTGTGGACGTGGGTGAATCTCGAACGCTGAAAATCGCCGCCGGTGACAAATTGCTTCTGCAAGCCAACTGGCAGAAACGATTTATCAACGGCGAGCGGGTAGAGGTCAAAGTAGTTCAATGCGAAAGCATCGTGCTCACCGACGGGCGAATTATCCCGCCGAATTACCGGACCTTCACCCACGGCTATGCAGTCAGTTCCCATGCCGCCCAAGGCAAAACGGCGGATGAGGTGTTGGTGGTCGCGTCTTCGCGTTCGTTGCCGGCGATCAACCAGCAACAATTTTATGTCAGCATCTCGCGTGGTCGTGAACGCTGCCAGGTATTCACCGATGACAAGGATCTGTTGCGTTCGCACTGCACGTACTCGAGTGCCCGGGTCGCGGCAGTCGAGGCCGTGCCGTCGATCACTGGTCGCCGACACAGTTTACTCCGGCGCGTTATGCTGTGGGCGGAGCGGATCGGTGAAATTGTGCGGCTCAATGCCGCCTTGTCCACACGACAAACCACTCACTCATCTCGCGGTATTTCGTCACACCAAAACATCCAGACCTATGAAAACAACCAACATGGAATCTCCATCCGCTGAAGCGTCGGCGCAACGCAATCCCTGCCACGATACCACGAACAAGCATTCGTATGCTCTCGGCGTCACCGCCGATGACACACACGACTATTTCTTCGGCACCGCACAATTCATTGAAGCGGAACTCGCGGCTAATGCCGGCGTCGAGAAAAGCGAGAACGCGCCGCCCGAACGCCTGCGCCTCCGCTATGCCACTGGAGAAGCGGTCATCCTCGGCCAGGGCTTGCGGCGTCTCGCTCAACTGATCCAGCTCGGCGAACTGGAGAACATTCGGCCTCTCGACCGGCGATATGCCGGGCTTCGACACACCGGGCCGATCATTTCATCCATTGTTGTAACTCGAAAGGAAGTAGTATGAATCCCCAACGTAAAGAAATCCTGAGCCTACCGGCCCTGCCGGGACGGCTGGACCGCGCTGAAACCGCCTGGCGGCTCGGCTTTGAACCCAATCACATCACCGTCCTGGTCAGCCTTGGCCTGCTGAAGCCCTTGGGACACCCGGCCGCCAGCACGATGAAATACTTTGCCAGCGTTGAGATCGAAGCGCTGCGCAACGACCCCAAGTGGCTGGCCAAGGCGAGCGATGCGCTCCGGTATAAATGGAAACTCAAAAACGACGCGGCCAAGAAGCGTGCTGGCAACGGCTCATCACAAAGCAACGGCGGTGGACTCATTCACCCTGAAAGTGAATGACAGGCAGTGAGCCGGGTTGAAAGAACTGTGCCGCAGAGCCATGCGGCAAACGATTGAGCACCGTCATCCGCTAGAGGCCGATCAGCGGGCGGATTTTCGGGCGGCAACGGCAACGGCGTCGGTTCGGTGGCCTGCCTGTCTTCGCCGCAAACCGCCGCTCAAAATCCAAGTGATGAGCGGCAGCGAAACATAAACGCGCATCAGCTACAAGTAGTCGCGTTCGTCGTGGATTAATCCGTCCAGCCAATGGAACACCGGGTTCAGCAGGCAAATACGTTCGTTGTGCTTCGTCGTCCCCTTTCACACGCTCACAGCCTGCTTCTCGCCGATGGGCACGTGCCTGAACGCATTAACCATTGGCACGACCTTCTGCTCATGCTC
>PLIU01000216.1 GCA_003140095.1 Verrucomicrobiales bacterium
GCCGTGACGATCCGCTTCCCATCGGGACTGAATTGCGCTGAACTTACGATGTCGCCGTGGTTCAATGGCTCCGCCACTTGCTGGCCACCCTGCGCCGACCACACCCGCGCGGTGCCGTCGAAGGAAGCCGTGATGATCCGCTTCTGATCTGGACTGAATTGCGCCGACCTCACCCAACTGTCGTGCTTCATCGGCTCCGAGAGCGGTTGGCCGCTCTGCGCATCCCACACCCGCGCGGTGTGGTCCGCAGAAGCCGTGACGATCCACTTCCCATCCGGATTGAATCGCGCGGAACTCACATTCTGTTCGTGTTGCAAAGGCCCGGCCAGATGCTGCCCGCTCTGCGCATCCCATATTTGCCCGGTTTGGTCAGCCGCCGTGACGATCCGCTTCCCATCTGGACTGAATTGCGCTGAACGCATGATTAAGCCGTGTTTCAAAGGTTCGCCAAGCGACTGAGCGCTTTGCGTATCCCACACGCGGGCGGCCCCACCGGCAGAGCCGTACGGCTCGCCTGAAGCCGTGACAATCCGCCTCCCATCCGGACTGAATTGCGCTGACATCACCCAACTGTCGTGCTTCATCGGCTCCGAGAGCGGCTGGCCGCTCTGCGCATCCCACAACCGCGCGGTGTGGTCCAAACAAGTCGTGACGATCTGTTTCCCATCCGGGCTGAATTGCGCCGAGACCACACCTGTGTCGAAAGAAAACGTGCCACTTCTTTTCACATCTGGACTGGCAAGTTGCAAAGGTTCGGTCAGCGCCTGCCCGCTCCGGGCGTCCCACACCCGCACAGAATTGTCCCTGGAAGCCGTGACGATCCGCTTCCCATCCGGACTGAAGTGCGCTGAATTCACAGTAGCGCTATGTTGCAATGGCCCGGCTATGGGCTGTCCGCTCTGCGCATCCCAAACTCGCGCGGTTCCGTCAGACGAAGCCGTGACGATCCGCGTCCCATCCGGACTGAACTCCGCGGATTCCATTGCATACCCTTTTATCGTCAACATGGGAACCCACCAGAATTGAAAGGCCAGCAGGGTCGCTAGCCGGGTTGTAGCGGCCTCATTGGTTGGATTGAGCGATATGCTCGTGGCCAGATAGGACAAGGCATCGCTCCAGTGATCCTCCGCAATCAGGCGCAGTGCCATGGAAAAATCCGAGGCGGCCATGTTCATCCTGAGCTCTGTTGCCGCCTCTTCCGCGCGCTTCGCTTCGGAGCGCGCTGTCTTTTCGGCGGCCTGCGCTTGCTGGAGCGCGTTGGTGGCGACCTGAGCTGCCGCTTGCGCTTTCTCCCGTAACGCGCCCTCACGTCGTTCAGCTTGTCTGGCGCGCCCAGCCTGCCATGAGCTGATCACGACTCCCAGCAGAAGTGCCAATACCACGGCAGCGGCGGCGACACAGGCCAGTTTGTTCCGCCGCACCATTTTCTGAAACCGATACGCATTGCTCGGCGGTCGCGCCAACACCGGCTCGTTGTTGATGTGCCGCTGGAGGTCCAAGGCCAACCCGTTGGCCGTGTCGTAGCGGCGGGTGCGGTCCTTCTCCAAACATTTCATCGCGATCCAATCCAAATCCCCCTGCACCTGATGCACCAGTTTGGGCGCGTCGGTCTGCCGGCGCTTGGCCGTCGTCGTCAGTTCTCCTTTGTCCATGGTCGTCAGCCGCGTGCTGGGCCGTCGTGGTTCCTCCTCGCGAATGGCCCGGCGCATCGCCTCAATCCCCCTGGCCAGCAATTCTTTCGCGTCGAACGGCGTCTTGCCTGTCAACAATTCATAGAGCAGAACCCCCAGACTGTAGATGTCGCTGCGCGTGTCGATGTCCAGACTGGTCATCTCCGCCTGCTCCGGACTCATGTAAGCCGGTGTGCCGACAAAGTCTCCCAGGGCGGTGAAGAACGACTTGTCCGCCAAGCGCTGCCCGGTGGCCTTGGCGATGCCAAAATCAATCACTTTGGGCACGGGCGCTCCATCCTGCATGGCCACCAGGATGTTGGAGGGCTTGATGTCCCGATGGATGATCCCCTTCTGGTGCGCGTGCTGGACGGCGTGGCAGATTTGCACGAACAAATCCAGCCGTTGCCGCGTGGTCAAATTATTCTTGTCACAATACTCCGTGATGCGCTCGCCTTTGACCAACTCCATGACGAAGTAAGGCCGCCCGGCGGCCGTGGCCCCGGCATCGAGCACCTTGGCGATATGGGGATGATCCATCAGCGCCAGCGCCTGGCGTTCGGCCTCGAAGCGCGCGATGACTTCCTTGGTGTCCATGCCCATCTTGATGATCTTCAGGGCCACGCGCCGGCGCACTGGCTCCTCCTGCTCGGCCAAATACACCACGCCAAATCCGCCCGCGCCGATTTCCTGGAGGAGCTTGTAGCGGCCGATAGTCTGGCCCACGGCGTTATCGTCCGGGTTGACGGGGATGTTGACTTTGAAGGTCGCCGGCATCGCGGCGGCCGGCTTGTCCATAAAGTTTTCAGCCGATCCATGGGCGCGAAGCAAGGCCTCGACACGCTGACGCAGCGCTTCGTCACCCGCGCAGGCCTCTCGCAAATAGGCTTCGCGCCGCTCGGGTGGCAACTCGATCGCCGCGTCAAAGATGGCTCCAACAGGCTTATGGGCCTCGCTCATGATGTTGTTCCTTTACTACACATACGAAATTCGCGCGGAAAAGTCTCATCCACACTAACTATTTTCCATCGCGGACGCCTGAAAGGGTGAATACCGCGGAAAAAGCCGGTTATTTCGTCCTGTTGCCTCGTATTTCGTCGAAAAGAAAAGCGCGTCCGTAAGCCCAGTGGCGATTAGCAGTGGCCACGGAAATGCCGAGGACTTCCGCCGCTTCCTCAAACGCCATGCCGACGAAATAACGCAGTTTGGCCAACCCGGCTTTGATTTCCTGGAGCAGCTTGTAACGGCCGAACTTGTCCCCGGGTTTCTCGCTCAACGGCAGGGAGAGGACCATGGTTTTGGCGCGGCCAGCTTCGCCCGACGGGGCGGCCGTCTCCATGCCGGCAGCGGGCGAACAAACTGGACAGAGTGCCGACCGAGCATCAGCGGGGATTTTTGCTCCGCACGAAGAACATTTCCGGTCTTCAGGCATGCTTCGCTTTGTTAGCTCCGGGCCGGAGCGCGATTGAAACAGATTGTTGAACAAAAGCAAGCCAGGATACCGCTTGTGCTTTGCCGGCCCCGCGACACACAAAAATCCAATGCCTGCGGGAGGGCGGCCGATCCCTCTGCATTTTCAAATCGGCGTTTTCACCGCATTTTCAAACCGGCGCTAACAACAAGCATAGATTAATTTTCCCTCCAGTGCGTCAAGTGTCTGAAAATTGCGCCTCGCTCGAGTCAGAACAGATAAGAGCGGTCCGCTCTTGCGGGCTGCCTTGCCAGCCGCCAAAATCCCCGCGTTATCTTGTATAGGTTATTCTTGACGGCACCATCGCAGGAAAGACCGTTTTAAAAAAAGCGGATGGACAACGTTTTTTCTGCTGACGAGACGGCATAATGGCTCAAGGCCCTCATATTCTGGGCAGCGCAGGCATGACGCAGGATATGTTCTTCAAACAAACTTCGCGGTCCGAGGAACTGTTTGCGGGTCAAAATATTTTGCGAAATATGTTGCAATCTCTTAATATGTGCGTTATTATACACATAGCATGTTAAATAGACATACAAAATGAGTGATGAAGGGCGATGAAAAATGGAAGTATGCCTGACGGCAGTAATCCACGACGCCAGCAACAAGGAAAGTAAAAAGTGAGAGCTAAAAAGAATGGAAAGTCCCCTGCTGGCAACTCTTGAAGTAGCACGGGAGCGGAATGGAGTTCGGCGGGCCACGTTTTACGTGGTAAAGATTATGATTAAGATTATGATTATGAATGCCTTAACTCATTTCTTAAGGACGGAGGAAGGACTGGCATTTGCCATGGTATGCCGACATAGCGGTCTGGATGGGTATTTTCGCTTATTTCCGGGTTTTCCAATTTTAGGATATTCGAGGAATTTCGAGATTTTTGGGTATTCCAAAATTTTCGAGGAATTTCGAGGACTCGGCAAAAAAATTGGGCGGTTTGCGGTCGAGTCGGCCTTGAAACGAAACGGCGGCGTCGGCCCGCTTGAACTGTTCCAGGAAATGGGGCTGCTGCAGGCGGTCCAAGTCGAGAACTGGCGCAAAGGAAAAGAGCATAGTTCATCGAGAAATCCGGAGCTTGAGTTGTGCGGGAATTTTTGCGTTGAAACGGAGGAGCGTTGCGTGGAGAATGGTCGCATGAATATAAGCGAGGTGGAAGCACCTCCCATACCGATGCTGTTCTGTAGCGCCGGAAGATATTTTTGCGCCTCTGAAAGTGCGAGGCATAGGACAGCCCACCAGTCCGATGACATCCCATGAACACATCCAAGTTGCATGCTTCAGAATTAAACCTGCCCGCGGTGGATCAATCCAGGAAGCTTCTTCCACAGCCGTTGCGCGGCATCATCCCGCCGATGGTCACGCCGTTGCTCGCGCACGATGAATTGGACGTGGCGGGGATGGAATGCCTCATTGAACACATGATCAACGGCGGGGTGCATGGGATATTTATCCTGGGCACTTGCGGCGAGGGGCCGAGCCTGAGTTATCGTCTGCGCCGGGAGTTGATTGAGCGAACTTCCCGTCAAATGCGCGGCCGCGTACCGCTGCTGGTGGGGATTACGGACACGGCGTTTGTGGAGTCGGTGCAACTGGCCCGGCATGCAGCCGAAAGCGGCGCGCAGGCGGTGGTGTTGGCGGCGCCATATTATTATCCTTGCGGCCAGCCGGAGTTGGTGGATTACCTGGAAAAGATCGTGGCGGAACTTCCGTTGCCGCTCTTCCTCTATAATATGCCATTCATGACAAAGACCCAATTTGAGCCGGACACGATCCGTCGCGCGATGAATCTGGAGCGGATTGCCGGCATCAAGGATAGCTCTGGCGACTTGGCCTATTTCGACCAATTGTTGGAGCTGGTGGGCGAACGGTCGGATTGGACCGTCCTGGTTGGCCCGGAGGAGTTATTGGCCAAGGCGACCCAGAGCGGCGGGCATGGCGGCGTGCCTGGCGGGGGCAATTTTTATCCCCGGTTGTTTGTGGACTTATATGAGGCAGTAGTTCGCGGCGACGAAGCGCGCGCAACGCAGTTGCACGAGCAAGTGCTGGCCGTGGCGCAAATCTACCAGGTCGGAACTCACGCCTCGGCCGTCATCAAGGGCATAAAATGTGCGCTGTCCCTGCTTGGCATTTGTAGTGATCGCCCGGCCGAACCTTTCTCAAGTTTTCTCCAGCCGGAACGAGAGAAAATCCGCGCGATGCTTCTGGCAGCCGGGTTGTCGAGTGTCCGCGGCTAGTGCATTGGGCTCCTGTTTTGAAGTCTGTACCAAACCAGCCCGCCGCCGGCTCCTTCTACAAGTGGTGGGTCATCCTGATGTTATGGTGCGTATGCTTTTTTAACTACGCAGATCGCCAGGCCATTTTTTCGGTCTTCCCTAAACTAAAGGAGGAGTTCGGCTTTGATAAAATGCAGCTTGGCCTGATCGGGTCAGCCTTTATGTGGGTCTATGCCTTCGGCGGGCCGCTGGCCGGCCTGATTGGCGATCGCCTTCGGCGCAAGGATCTCATCCTGGGCGGTTGTATATTTTGGAGTTCCATTACCTTCATGACTGGCTGGTGCTCCAAGCTCTGGCACTTTGTCACCCTGCGCGCGCTGGAGGGACTCGGAGAGACGTTTTACTTTCCGGCCTCAGTGTCACTGGCGAGCGATTACCACGATGGGAAAACGCGTTCCTTGGCGCTTTCGTTTCACCAATCGGGCGTGTATATCGGAACGATTGCGGGGAGTTGGGCCGGAGGATGGTTTGCCGAGCACTTGGGCTGGCCTGTCGGCTTCTATTTCTTCGGCATCGCGGGGGCCCTGCTCGCGTTGGTCCTCTGCAAATTCCTGCGCGAGCCGCGGCGCGGAGCAGCCGAAGAGGTCCATGACGCGCCTGCCGCGCAAGCTGCCGGTTTGGCCCCGCCCTTGTCAGTCAAACTAACTTTGGGCGCGGTATTCCGCACGCCCACGGTGCTGCTGCTCATGGCCGTCTTCGCCGGCGCGAATTTTGTGGCGACGATTTTCCTCACCTGGACACCTACCTTTCTGGTGGAAAAATTCGGATTCAAGCTGGCCGCCGCCGGCCTTTCGGGAAGTGTTTTTATCAACCTGGCCAGCGCAGTAAGTGTGCCGCTGGCAGGGTTGCTGGCGGATCGCTTCGCCGTCTGGCTGGCCGGCGGCCGAATGTTGGCGCAATTATTCGGATTGCTGGCCGGCGCCAGTTTTGTGTTTCTCGTCGGCAAAACCACCAACGTCACGACACTGCTGGCAGCCATGACCTGCTTTGGATTCTGCAAGGGTTTCTACGATTCGAATATCTTCGCTTCGCTCTACGACTTCATCGAACCGCGCGCACGCGCGACCGCCGCCGGAATAATGAATAGCGTCGGCTGGGGCGGCGGCGCGTTTGGTCCGCTCTTTGTGGGCTGGGCGGCGCGGCATGGACGGCATGCCACCGAAGTGGCCAACATGAGCGAAGCCATTGAGTGGTGCGGCGCCATTTATTTGGCCGGGGCTGCTTTGCTCTTCATCGCCATTTTTGTCACGGCCAAGCGGGACATCATGTCAATCCGAACAAAATAGAAGAGAACAGCGCTCAAAAAATCACTCATTGGGGAGAGGGTTTGACAGCCAATAGGGTAAAATGTAGTATTACGGCGTGACGAAGAAGATTGCAAAGATAGGCAACTCCTACGGCATCATCTTCGACGCGACGCTGATGGACTTGGCCCATTTGAAGAGGGGAGACCAACTGAATGTCGAGGTACATGAAGGAGGCGTGATCACGTTGACGCCGCTCCGCCACAGCATCAAACCGAAGAAGGCCGCGGCTACGGCGGTCCGGCTGATTCGCAAGAATGCCGAACTGTTCCGCCGCCTGGCATGAGCGAGCCGCTGGTTCATCCCACGGTGCAGGTAGTCATGGCCATTCACGCCGAGGTGCTGGCAGCGCACGGCGGTGCGGCCGGCGTGCGCGACCAGGCGCTGCTGGAATTGGCTGTGGCAGTGCGCAAGCGACGATGGTGGGGGCGCCCATGATTTCCGACCCTGTGGAGATCGCCGCAGCCTATCTTTTATATCTTTGTTGCAATCATCCTTTCCTAGACGGCAATAAGCGGACGACTCTAGCCCGACTTGGCGGATTC
>PLIU01000365.1 GCA_003140095.1 Verrucomicrobiales bacterium
ACCGAATCAAACCAAATCAAACCGAATCAAACCTGCGAGGCATTACGATTATGATTAGCCTTCAAGCCAAAATTTGGCGTGCATTGGGACCACTATGGTTGATAGAAAAGAAGCGGTTGCCCAAAAACAGTGAAATGCGGCTTCACGCGCCTCACGCGCCTGGCGCGGCAATTGCCCTTGCCCCGGAACGGGTTCTGGGTTTGAATGGTTGGCGGCGATATGTCTTCTGATGCTGCTGCCAGTTCCATTTTTCCGCGCACCGACTGGGCTGAGTTGGGTCCGGCGGCCGTGGCCGATACGGAGCGGCTGGATCGGTTGATCCGGCTGTACTGGCCGCCTTTGAGGATTTTCCTGCTCGCCTCCTTTCCCAGCCTTAGAGACCAGGCGGAAGTGCTGTTGCAGGAGTTTGCCGAGGACAAGATGCTCAAAGCGGGCTGGCTGCAACGCGCCGACCGCCAGCGCGGCCAATTCCGCGATTTCCTCAAAGTCAGCCTGCGCAATTTCGTGCTCGACCGCCTGAGCCGGGCGGAGGTCAAACACGCGCCGGTGTCGCTGGATGAACTGGAGATCGACCTGCCGGTGCCGGAGGAGACGTCGGAGGCGTTTGATTTGACGTGGGTGCGCACGGTGCTGGCGGAAACCTTGCGCCGGATGGAAGCGGATTGCAAAGACCCGGCCGCCGAGCAGCCCCGCCGCGGGCAGATTTGGGAGATGTTCCGCATCCGGCTGTTGGAACCGCTTTTGCATGACGCGCCGCAAGTGCCCTACGACCAATTGATCGAGAGCTTCGGCTTGAAATCCCCCACCGACGCTTCGAACATGCTGCTCAGCGCCAAGCGCATTTTCAAGATGCACCTGACTCGTGTCATCAAGGAATATGCCGAACAGGATGCCGCCACAGCGGAGGAAATCCGGGTCTTGGAGGAGTTTGTCGGGCGGCTGGCGCGCAAGATGCCGTGAAACGCGCCGTATAGAAACTTGATTGTATGTCGGAATTTGACTCCGCTGGGACTCTGTCCAAGAGTCCCCCGAAAAGCCTCGCCGCCTTCCTGGCCGCGGGAGAGGAGCGCGCGCGTCTGTGGCAGCCGGAGGAATTGGGAGCCATTTTCCGGCATCAAATGTCGGCCCCGATCCTGATGGACTTGGGCGGTTTGGACCCCGCCACCGCGGGCCGGCTGAAGACGCTCAGCAACGCCCAAAGCCTGCTGCTGAAAAGTTTTCTGGACCTTTTTCTGCATCCGGTTCCACCCATTGAATTGTTGACGCTGAGCAAGGATTTTGCCAAGGGCAACATGGAGCATCCGGACAGCAGCCTGCCAAATGAGGTGGCCGCGGTGCTTTACTACGTGAGCATCGCGTCGGCGTTGGCGCGGCTGGACCGGCGGATTTCACAACTCAGCGACACCGAACTCAAACGCGGCCTGGAGTGGGCCAAGAGCAAGGCCTGGGTGGAACCGCGCCTCCAGCAGTTGCTGGAGGAGGCGTTGCAAAAGCTGGCGCAGGGCGGCCCCATCCCATGAGCGAAGATTCTTCCAAACAGGAACCAGCCGCGTTTGTGCCGCCCGTCTCCCTTTTTTCCGGCCCCATCGCCGAATTGGTCGGGCACCGCCTGCTTTCCCCGCCGAATCGTCCCGGGCTGCTGGCCACGCTGGCCCGCTACGAAGTCCTGCGCGTGCTGGGTGGCGGGGGCATGGGCGTGGTCCTGCTGGCGCGTGACAGCGAGACGGGCCGGGAGGTGGCTCTCAAACTGGTCCGGCCCGAATTGGTGCCCAACCAGCAGATAGTGCATCGATTCGTCAAGGAAGCGGGGCATCTGCAAAAGCTCAAGCATCCCAATATCGTGCCGGTGCTGGAGGTTTCCGACCGGCCGCAAGGGCCTTACTTTGTCATGCCCTATTTCGAGCAAGGCAGTTTGGCCCAGCGCATCAAACCGGGCCAGGCGCTGGGGTCCACGGCGGCGTTGGACATCGCCATGCAAGTGGCGGAGGGGCTGCAATTCGCCCACCGGCGCGGCATCATTCATCGCGACCTCAAGCCGGCCAATATTCTCCTGGGGGCCGGCGGCCAAACGTGTCTGGCCGATTTCGGACTGGCGCGGAGCATGTTTAACGACTCTATTATTGACGTTGAACGCGAGCAATTGGAGGGGACCGCTCCTTACATGTCGCCCGGCGTCGCCGCCGGCCACGCCGAGGACACCCGCTGCGACATCTACGCCTTTGGCGCGTTGCTTTACGAGATGTTGAGTGGCGAGCCGCCATACGTCGGGCGCAGCAACAACGACATTCGCCAGCAAATCCTGGCCGGGCCCCCCACGCCCATTCGCTTCCGCAACCCGGGGGCAGACGCAAGATTGGCGACGGTTGCCGAAGGAGCCATGGCGCGGGAATTGCGCAACCGTTACGCCGATATGGCCGACGTCCTTGCCGACCTGGAGCGAATCAAGCAGGGCCGCCCGCCCGCCGGCCCGCACGGTTTGGCGCGGCGTGTCCGCCAAAGCCGGACGACGATCTGGATTGCGGCGGGGGTGGCGCTGGCCGTCCTGTTGTGGATGATTTGGCCGGCGCTACCGCTCCAACGGCCGGTCACTCATCCGGTCACCAATTCGGCCCCGCCGGCAGTGAGCAATCCTCCGCCGCCAGTCGTGCAGGAGGTCGTGCCGACGCCGCGTTTCTCGCCGCCCATCGTAGTTGGAGCCATCGGCGTGGCTGGAGCCAGCGACGGCCTCGGCAGCCAGGCCCGCTTTTCCTCTCCTGGCGCCCTGGCCGTGGACAGCGCAGGCTACATCTATGTTGCGGACATGGGCAACAACACCATCCGCAAAATTTCGCCCTCTGGCGACGTCCTCACCCTGGCCGGCCTGGCCGGCAAAGCGGGCAAAGCGGGCAAGATTGACGGCGAAGGCGCCGAGGCGCGGTTTACGGCCCCATCGGGCATTGCGGTGGACAATTCCGGCAACGTCTATGTCGCCGAGTTCGCTAGTGATAGCATTCGCAAGATCAGTCCGGAAGGGTCGGTTAATCTTCTGGCCGGCTCGCCGGGCAATCCGGGCTGGAAGGACGCCAAGGGCGATAACGCCCATTTCCGCAATCCGTGGTCGGTGGCGGTGGACAAGCGGGGCAACGTGTATGTCGCCGACCAGGATAACTTTGTCATTCGCCAGATCACGGCGGAGGGACGCGTGACCACCATGGCCGGCAAGCCCGGCGTGCCGGGTTTTGCCGACGGCAACCGCGCCGCCGCCCGGTTCAAAGGCCCTCACGGCATCGCCGTCGATGACTCGGGGAACGTCTATGTCACCGACACGGCCAACCAGGCCGTCCGCAAAATTTCGAGTGCCGGTGAGGTCACATCGATCGCCCGGGGGTTGTCCAACCCCGAGGGCATTGCCGTGGACGCTCAGGGCGCGGTGTATGTCACTGACTCTCTCGGCATCCATAAAATCTGGAACGGCGAAATGGAGTTGCTTCCGCCTCTGCTGCTGACGTCCAACCCCGACGGGCTCGTTGCCAACGCCAACAGTATCGCGGTGGACAAGCATGGCGTCCTCTACATCGTTGATACAGTCAAGGATATTGTTTGCTGGCAAGCGGGGAAATGAGGGAGGAGATTCATAGCTTTAGCCTTGACAAAAAGGGCCGTTTAAGGAATCCTTAAAGCATGAGAGATCCGGACACCATGACCGTTTCCAGGGTCGGTCAGAGCACGCTACCGAAATGGTGGCGAGATGCTGCCGGTTTGTCTAAAGGGGGGTGTGGTTGAGGTGCGGCCCATGCGCGACGGCAAAAACAAGCATCGCGCTGACGCCCAAACCGGCCAAACCTCGCGGAGCTGTTGGACTGCTTAAGCTTTTCTCGATGTGCCCGTTTCCGATCCAACCGCCAGCGCGACATCGTCTGCCATTCAATCGAGCTTCGTTATCGACACGGACCTATTGTCCTTGGTGGAGCGAAATATGAAAACAATCGGCACATTTTTATTTGCGCCGCTGATAGTGGGGCTGGGCATGGCTATCTTTGTTCTGACGGGCATCGACCACGAAAGCTACAATTTTTTGCAGTGGCGCCTCGCCATTGTGGCGGTTTTGCTGGTGGGTTTGATTGTTGGCGCGCTGGTGAATTTTGCTATGTTTGCTCCCGTTTATTGGTTCTTAGGCAGACTGCACTTGAAGAAGACTCAGTTGAAGGGCTTGAATATCTCCGCCGCCACGCAAAAGCCTAAATCGCCTGCATAATACCAAATCGGACGCACACCAAGGAGGCCTCCTCCAAATCCTTGCTTAGCCTTTAGCCCGATTGCTCCTTCCTTGATTGGGGGATGTTCTTGCGGGACGAGAGCTTTTCCGTTAGAACCAATGGGGATGCGCCGTGCTGAGTAATGCTGCCATTTGGAATTCGTTGAGAAGATCAAAGCGACTGACTTTGATCGCCGGACCTTGCGTGATCGAAAGTGAAGCGGTTTGTTTCCAGATCGCCAGGTCGCTGCGCCAGACGTGCCGCGCGTTGGGCGTGCATTATATTTTCAAGGCCAGTTATGATAAGGCTAATCGGTCGTCGGGCCGGACTTTTCGCGGCCCGGGCCTCATCGCCGGTTTGGCGGTGCTGGCTCAAGTTCGGCGGGACTTGCAGGTGCCGGTGCTGACGGATGTCCACACCGAAGAGCAAGTGCCGCTGGCGGCGGCCGCGGTCGATGTGCTGCAAATCCCCGCTTTTCTGTGCCGGCAAACCGACTTGATTGCGGCGGCGGTGCGCACCGGCAAGATGGTCAATTTGAAAAAGGGCCAGTTTCTTTCTCCGCAGGAAATGGGCCAGGTGGTCAAGAAGGCGGTGGAAGCGGGCGGAGGAAAGTTGCTGGTGACCGAGCGCGGCACGACCTTTGGCTACAATAATCTGGTGGCTGACATGCGCTCCATCCCGATTATGCGCCAATTCGGTTTCCCGGTCATTTTCGACGCGACGCATTCGGTGCAGTTGCCGGGCGCGGGCGGAGATCGCTCGGGCGGGCAGCGCGAAATGGCGCCGGTGCTGGCCCGTTGCGCGCTGGCGGCGGGCGCGGACGGGTTGTTTATCGAAACGCATCCGAAGCCGGACGAGGCCCTGAGCGACGGGCCGAACATGATTCCACTGGCTGACATGGCGCGGCTGCTGGCCGGCTTCACCAAACTGCACGCTCTGCTGCGGCGTTTGCCGAAGCTGAAATGAAGACTAAATTTGCATTGGGGTTGATGCTGGCGGTGGCCGCGCTGTTGTGGGTGATTTGGCCGGCGCCTCCGCTCCAACAGCCGGGCACTCATCCGGTCACCAATTCGACCCCGTCGGCGATGAGCAATCCTCCGCCGCCAGTCGTGCAGGAAGTCGTGCCGGCGCCGCAAATCCCGCCCGATCTCGGGACGCGCATCATCCTCGAACGCCAGACGCCCAAGGGACCCGAACTGGAACGTCTCCTGAGTTTCAATGAACGGAGCAACGCGGCGCCGCGGGACGATTTAGTCTGGCCGTTCATGATGAAATCCTACCGCAGCGGCCCATCCAATGAGTTGCAGTTGATTGGCCAGGCGCCGGAATGCCACGTTGACCAGATCGGCCACCGCGCCTGGGACGCCGGACCGCTAGTGCTGTTCACGCCAACGACCAACGTCTGGGTGCAGGGCGAGGGCTTCCTTTTCATGGAGACGAACCATTTCCTGTATATTTCCAACAAGGTCGAGACGCGCATCCTGAGATCGTTGCTCAAGACCTCGGTGGCGAATGGCGCCAAGACCAATGCGCCGGGAATGCCGGAGCAGACACTGAAGATTTTTGCCGATCGGTGTTATTTTGATTATTTGTCCAACTTTGCGCAATACTTCGGGCATGTTCACGTGATCGACGTGCAGTTGGACATGACTTCGGAACGGCTGACCATTCAAATGAACAGCAACAGCGCCATCCAAACGATCCTGGCCGAGGAGAACGTCGTCATGACGACTACCAACACGGGCCGGGCCACCGGCCCCCGGGCGTTTTACTACGTGACCAACGGCAGCGAGATGACGGAGATGACCGGCGGCGCCCGGTGGCATAACGGCGACGAACAGGCGCAGGCGGAAAAATTTCTTTATGACAGCACGCATCATTTTCTGACGGCCATTGACGACGTCCACTTCTGGTGGCCCAACGCCCGGCAGCAGCCGGGAGTCCCGCCCAAGGCCGACGAGACCAATGGCTACCGGAAATTATGGGCCGATTTCGCCACGGTGCAATGGCCCCCCACCAACGGGCCGGTGGAAGCGATGCATGCCACGGGCCATGTCCTCATCGTCAATCAGCGCGATAAAAGCAGCGCCATGAGCGATCAGGCGGATTACGTGCGGAGCAACGATTTGTTTGAACTGAACGGCAGTCCGGAGTGGTGGAACGAGCAGATGCACGTGAAGGCGCGGATTCTCCGGGCCGAAGCGACCAACAATATATTTCACGCGCGCGGCGATTCACACTTGAAAATTCAGACCGGATCCGCCCACAGCAACGAGTGGCTTTACGTGGCCTCCGAGGACATCGATTATCAAACCAATTTGGCGGTCTTTACCGATCACGTCAAAGCCAGGCTGTTGCAGGACGACGTGCTGCGCGATACGCTCAACTCCGATAAACTGGACGTGGAGTTGTTCACCAACGAGATCAAAACCGCCATCGCCCGCGGGCACGTCCAAGGCGAAACCGCGCCCGACAAATTGGGCCGGATCAAAACCATCGCCTGTGTCAAGCTGACCGGGCATCGTTCCCTGGCCACCAAATTGTGGACCGATTTTTTGGCCGAGAACCAGGTCGTGCTTCGGCAGTTCGGGACCAATGCGACGGAGCCGCGCGACCAACTGACAGCGGAAATGGCGATCGCGTATTTTTCTCCGGTGACCAATCAGATTGAGCGCGCGGTGGCGGAGCGCCACGTTGTGATCGACCAAGCCAAGACGAACCAGACCACGCACGCCACGGGGGAGCGGGTTGTTTATACGGTGGCGGCGGACGAGGTCAAACTCACCGGCGCGCCCGTGGCCCGCAATGATCTGTATGTCGTTACCAATTCGGACTACTTGATTTGGCACCCCAAAACGAACCTTTTCGAGGCCTTCGGCCCGTACTTCGTGTACTCGTCAAAACCAAAAGCACCCAAAGTTGCCAAACCTGCTGCCAAACCTCCTGCCAAACCTGCCAAACATCTTGCCAAGCCATGAGCGAGCCTCAACCCGAGCCAGAACCAGCCTTGCAAAAGCAAACTCCGACCGCCGCGGTGGCCACCGCCGTCGCCGCACCGCTGCTTTCCACCGACAAACTGGTCAAGAAGTACAGCGAGCGGCGCGTAGTCAATGTCGTTTCCATTTTTGTCAATGCGGCTGAAATTGTCGGCTTGTTGGGGCCCAACGGGGCGGGCAAGACGACGACGTTCAACATTGTGGTCGGCCTGGTCAAGCCGGATGAGGGGCAGGTCTTGTTCGAGGGCCGCCCCATCACGAGGCTGCCGATGCACAAGCGGGCGCGCCTGGGCATCGGATATTTGACACAGGAGCCGTCGGTTTTCCGCAAGCTGACCGTGGAGCAAAACATTCTGGCCATTCTGGAAACGTGCGCCATGGACGCGAAGGAACGCGTTCTGCGGCTCAAATCCCTGCTGGATGAATTGGACCTGGCCCGTCTGGCCAAGAGCAAAGCCTACACGCTCAGCGGCGGAGAGAAGCGGCGGCTGGAGATCACGCGCGCGCTTGTGACCAGCCCGAAATTGCTGCTGCTGGATGAGCCTTTCAGCGGCATCGATCCGATTGCCAAGTATGAAGTGCAAAAAATCATCCGCCGCCTCAAAGAGCGCGGCCTGGGCATTCTCATCACCGACCACGACGCGCGGGAAACGCTCAAGCTGGTGGACCGCGCCTACCTAATTCATCACGGAAAGGTGGTCTATGAGGGGTCGGGACCGCAGATGCCGTTCGACCCGAAGGCGCGCGAGATTTATCTTGGGCCGGAGTTCAACCTCTGATTGAACCACTATTCAGACGGCGGAAAAATCCGCACCGAGGCGGTTTCTGGTTTGACACGATCGGCACTTTGCCATGTCATCAGGCGCATGACGGGGGTGAGCCGCTATAAATTTTTCCCTGGCATCATTCTGGGTTGCCTGCTGTGGGCCGCCAACACGCATGGCGGACCGCCGTTGCTGACGGATGACCCGGATACGCCGGGGCCGAATCACTGGGAAATCAACGTGGCCACGATGTCGGAGGAGATTTCCCGCGCCTGGTTGCTCGCCACGCCTCTGCTGGACATGAATTACGGCGTGGGCGAACACATCCAGTTGAAGTACCAAGTGCAGTTCAACGAGCTTGTGCCCGCGCCGGGCGGCGGCGGCGTGCAGGCCGGCATGGGCAATTCGCTGGGGGGCGTCAAGTGGCGGTTCGTCGATCAGACCAATGCCTCTTGGCTTGAGGTATCGACCTACCCGCAGGTTGAATTCGTGTATCCCTCCTCCTCCGCGACTCGTGGTCTGGCCGATAGCGGCCACAACATTCTGTTGCCGATTGAAATGGAACACCGTTTCAAGTCACTGACCGTGTACGGGGAACTAGGCTACCTGCATAACCAGTACATGCCCAACGCCGCATGGTATGGCCTGGCGGGGGAGTATGAATTCAGCGAGAAATTTTCCTTGATGGGCGAATTTTACGGCGGTTTTGACCGCGCCTTTGAGCACAACTGGCTGAGCCTCAATCTCGGCTTCCGGCGAGCGTTGGTGGAGCACGTCGCTCTCATCGGTTCCGCCGGTCCGGGACTTTTTGGCCCACAGGAACGCGCGCCGGCGTTCCAGAGCTACCTGGCGCTGCAATTGACGTTTTGAACCCCCACAGCTTTCGCCCCGGCGCATCTTGTTTTCATCCCGCACGATGGGCCGTTCATCACTTTCCCGTGGCTGTTTGAGAAAGGATCGATTTTGCTTAGCGCTTTGACTTGGATTGCGAGAGTTCCTGAGCTATGAGAAAACCCATGCTTTGATTACCAAGGTTGACAATAGTTCGCCCGAGGCGGCGCGAAAGCGCGTGCGATGGGGGATTTTTTTCGCCGGGTGGACAGTCTTCGCGTCACTGGCGGTGTGGTGGCTGGTTCGACGGGCCGATACCGCTAACGCCAGTCCCAGTTGGTTTATCGAAGGGGACGCGGCGGCCAACACATCACTGGCCGAGCGAATTGGCAATTGGTTAAGACTGGTGGACCTGAATTTTCACGGAATTTATCCGTGGATTCTGCTGGCGCCTTACGTGGCGTGGCTCGGGGCGCGCTTCCATTTGGAGCGCGGCCACTGGCGCATGAGTCTGCCGGCGCATCTGGCCGGGTGCGTGCTTTTTGTGGTCGCATGCCGTGGCTTGGCCGCGTACAACGACTGGGGACCACAGATCGTCGTTGCGTTCTCCAGAGAAATAAGAGCGGTCCCCGATGGGACAAATAAGCCCGCTACGAGAATTGGCCTGAGCAATGAATTCACGATCAGCATGAACGCCAAGAACGTGCCATCAACGCCGTTGCCGGAAGCGCAGGTCGGCGGAGCAGCGGGCCAAACAGTACACTTAGCTCAAGCCTTCGGGCCGGGCGGAGTCGGGAAGGACTGGCCAGCGCCCGTTCCTCCGGGCGTCCGCAGTGGGCTCTTTATACGGCGACGCTTCCTGGGAAGTCCGCTCGACCTGTTTGATCCGTTCGCTTACGCGGTCCTGGTTGGGATCGTGCATACGGTTCATTTCTATCGTCGTTCCAGGGAGCGGGAAGGGCGGGCGGCGGTGTTGGAAGCGCAACTGACCAAGGCGCGGCTGAACGCGCTGCAGGCGCAATTGCATCCGCATTTTCTGTTCAACGCGCTCAACGCCATTTCCACTCTGCTGCGGCGCGACACGCGGGCGGCGCAGGATGCCCTGGCGTCATTCAGTGAATTACTGCGGCTGGCGCTTTCCCATTCCACTGAGCCGGAAGTCACGCTCCGTGAGGACCTTGAGTTTCTGAGACGTTACGTGGAAATTCAACAGACACGATTGGGCGACCGGCTGCACTTCGAGGAAGTCATCGCCCCGGATGCCTTGGATTGCCTTGTTCCGGTGCTGTTTTTGCAACCATTGGTCGAAAACGCGATTCGACATGGCATCGAGCCTTCGGCCAACGCCGGCCTGGTGCGCGTCACCGTCCAGCCGCAAGGAGAGCGGTTGCTGGTGACGGTGGAGGACAACGGCGCCGGTTTGTCAAAGAAAGAAAATGAGCGCGACGGCGGCATGGGCATCGGTCTGCAGAATCTTCGCTCCCGCCTGGAGTCGCTTTACGGCGCTGGGCAGAAAATCGACTTTGGTCCGCGGCCCGAAGGCGGCGTCATAGTCCGTGTGGAATTTCCGTTGCGTCAAGCGCAGGACACGGAAACGGCCGCGGGCGCGTCATGAAAATTCGCGCGATCATAGTCGATGACGAGCCGCTGGCACGGGAAGGAATCAAATCTTTTCTGGCGGAGGAAGCGGACGTGGAAGTAGTCGGAGAATGCGCAGATGGGTCGTCCGCAGTGCGCGCAGTGGAGCAGCGACGGCCGGACCTGCTCTTTTTGGACGTGCAGATGCCGCGGCTCAATGGCTTTGACGTTCTGGAAGCGATTGCTCCCGAAGTAATGCCATTGGTCATTTTCACCACCGCGCACGACGAGCACGCCATTCGCGCCTTTGA
>PLIU01000111.1 GCA_003140095.1 Verrucomicrobiales bacterium
CATTCACGCTGAACCGGTACAAAGGCGGTTCATTGGCAAGATTTGCACTGCTGGCGGTGTTTTGCGCATATTCATGATAATGCCTGTCTAGGTTACCTTGGCCACGCTTTTGTGCCCTTAAACTTAAATGGTTCGATTAACACGACCGGCTTTTCTGCCAGGCATCGTGCAGTCTTAGTGCGTCCTTCGAGCTGCTTGAGGAAGTCCATCAGATCTGGATCACCCCCACCTCTAACATCTATGATTAAATCAATCTCACCCATAATATCGGCACAGAGACTCCAGGCGTGGCAGAGGCTCCGCCCATGCAGTCCGGTTGCCTGCGGAAGGCAATTTCCCGCTGGCCTTATTTGAACGAACATTTTTCTGGCTCAAGTAAAGGCACTCCAATGCCAGAAAGTCAACATCCCATGTCCTGGCGACGGCTTGGGCCCGTTCTTATGCATTATTGGGGATACGGCAACGCCGCAGGCGACTGGCAAGAAACGGCGCCGGATGTCAGCGGCGGGCCGAGCCAGAATTGCGGTTGCTGCCCAAGGTGGGCCAAAATAAAACGTCACAAGGAATGCCCCCGCAAGAAGCGCAACGTGAGTGCGGCTGCACGTTTGCGGCTCACCTGGCAAGGTCAAGGGCGACGTACTCGGGGTCGGGCGCCGGATTTCCTTTTGGACTCAGATTGCCGAATGGCACCTTCAAATTCGGGGGTAAAGTCCATTTGGTCTTCAACAAAATCGTCAAGCCAATCGCGGACTTGCCGCAATTCTGCCGGGGACAACTTGCGCAATTCGCGCTACAACAATACCGGCGGGCGGGATCATGACGGGGAAGAAGTGGCCAGTGGCCAGCAAAGCCTGATTGCTCCCGGTGGAAAGCCAAGATTCTTGGGTCTCGCGGGCGCTCCCTCCCGAAAACAACAATGCCGGGCCGGTGTCACTATTGACACTTTTAGGACCCGCAATTTGTGTCAATAGTGAGGACCCTTTCACTGACCCTTTAATTGCTCGTAGCCGCTATTTTGCAAACTCAAACTCAGTATCCTGGCAACCTATCCGCGACGTTCACTTTCCTGGTGTTCATGAGAACCGCTCCGTGTTTGTCGATAAACAACACGACCCCGTTAGTCGTAATCGCAAGTAAATTGCTACGGTCGCGATAATCCCAAGCATCGGCCGCCAGAGCACATTCGTAAAATATCCCAGAGACTGAGTAACGATTTGTGATACCGTAAACATGGCAAATCCCGGATTCTATATTTGTAAATTTTCCGTTTTGCTGAAGACCGCTAAGCGCTACTCTTAGCGAATCGGACGTAAGTACCAGAGCAGCAAAATGTTTCGCCCGAATTTGACCTGGGATGAGGATGAGGCACGCTGTAGAGATCGCACATACCGCTAATACGGAGGCAAACAATAGACGCTGTTTTATAGGTGATTTCGTAAGCATTAGGGCATGCGATTTGGCCGCATCAAGAAAGAGCTAAATCAACGCGTTGGATAAGTGAAGCTGGGCATCAATCTTTGTTTGAATTCTTGTCTGCATTTCCTGCGGCAGTCGGAAAAAACGCGGTCAAAGGAGGTATAATAGACCTGGGTCGCGGCGCTCACCTGGCAAGGTCAAGGGCGACGCACTCGGGGACGGGCGCCGGATTTCCTTTCGGACTCAGATTGCCGAATGGCACCTTCAAATTCGGGGGTAAATTCCATTTGGTCTTCAACAAAATCGTCAAGCCAATCGCGGACTTGCCGCAATTCCGCCGGGGACAACTTCCGCAGTTCACTCTCAAGTTGCTCCACTTTGTTCATGGCATAATAATGCATCCGTTGCCGGAAAATATCAAGCTTTCCATGGAGTCGGTTCCGATTGAAAGCCATGCCCTTCAACCTGAATTCAGCCGTTGAAATTAGCCACAACAGAACACAAGGATCACATAGATAAGAACTTATGGAGTTTCTGGTCGGTCAATTTCCGGCACCCACCGCGGGTCAAAAATCAAGCCAATTCCCCGACGGTTCAACTTAGTCATCTTGCAAATCCGCTCCCTTCACTGGCCCCATCCCCAATAGCCCGGAGTGCGCAAACATCAGAGACCCGGGCCGCTCGCGCCTCACGCCAGGCAGGCCGCGCACTGGAATGGCCCGCCTTTTGCCGAGGCGGCGTTTTTCCAGGGGGATCACCGAAAGTGAATCTGTCGTTGTTTGATCCGGCAAATCGAACATAATCGGCCCCTGACCAAAACGCGTTGGCTGGCTTTGGCTGCGCTGCTGGCGATTGTTCCGCTCGGCGTGGCGGCCCTTTGGCTCAGGCCGGAGGCGGAACCGCTTTATCAAGGCCAACCGCTTCACTATTGGCTCAAAGGCTACGATCCGGCGGCAGGGCCGTCATCTTCCAATCCCGCTCCCGGACCAACCCGAGACGAAGCCGACGATGCGGTGCGAGCACTGGGGACCAACGCGATCCCGGATTTATTGCGGATGCTTGTCTATCGCCAGTCGCCTTTGATCTCTCCGCTGTTGACCATCGGGCGACGGCTCCATATTGTGAAATCTCAATTCTCTAATCCATGCGTTCGGAATTGGGAAGCGCAGACTGCTTTCAGCGAATTGGGTTACAAGGCTGCTGGGGCGGTGCCAGAATTGATACAATTGTATGACACGCATCCTGACTCGTCCTCCCGAACCTCTATCCTCTTTGTCTTGGATTCCATCGGCCCCATAGCCAAAGAGGCTGTTCCGGTGCTCTTGCGCGCGATGACCGACACCAACGAAGAAGTTCGCGTAAACGCCATAAGCGCGCTGTGCAAAATTCAGACCGACCCGGCCCATGTTGTACCTGCATTGATCACTTATTTGAGCGACCCAGCCCCGATAGTCCGACGGAACACCATTTTGGCACTGAGTCAATTCGGGGCGAAGGCGAAGCCGGCGGTGCCCGCGTTGCTTCAACTGCTCCGTGACGAAAAGTACGATCCAGCCAGGTCGCCTGATCCGGTTGCCGCCACTAAAGGCCGCCTGAACCAACCCAAGTAACACAAAAGTGCGCAATAAACCAGAGGCCCAGTCCGCCCGCGCCGCTCATGGCAGCCACGCCGCGCGCCAAAATTGCGGGCTTGTCCCCGAAGCGGCGGTGTTGGTGATATTGAGGCTATTCCCCGTCAGAGTATTGGTGGAGACGGTGGTCCAGGATAGCAGGTTGCTGGACTCTTGCAGCACGTAGGGAACGCCGGGTTGACCGCCCAGTTGGAGGACAAATTGCCCAGCGCCGGGCGACAAAGCGCTGACCGAAAGCGAAGGGGCCGCCGGCGCGAAGACAAAGACCGTGACGGAGTAAGGGGCGAAGGTGTAGTTGAAGTTCGTACTGACGCCTGAAAAATTGGTTTGCGCGATGTCGCACGATCCAAGTCCGGTTTGAGCCGCGTTGTCCTGCGCCATGCCATAAGAATAAAGGGCGGCCGTGCCGCCGGAAACGTAGTTGGTCATGGCTATCTCCGCGGTGAAAGAGGAGACGGAATCCTTGTTGATGGCCAGCAAGGTAAGGCAGCCGTTGGTCCGCCGCGCCGCATAGGCCGAAACAAGGGCGTAATCGCTCGAGGCATTGAGCACGGTGTCTCCGGCGCCGATAAAGTGTAGCATCAACTTGGCGGTGAAAAACTCCGGGTAACGGTTGCTCAAGACGGTCCCCAGACCGTTGATCGTGCCGATGTCGCCATACATGCGCCATCCGTACAGCGTCGGGTCCATGTTTCCGTCCGTTCCCACGCCGTTGCGCAGGTCCCACCAGATGTAGGAATTGAACTCCGTTTTCATCAATTGGCCCGCACTGTCAGCGTGATAAAGGCCGTTGACCAGGCTCACCGATTGCTTGCCTTGGTTGCCGGCATTGCTGTTGTTTTCGGTCACGAGCAACTCGATGTTTGTGCCGGCCGATCCGAAATAGTCGGTGATCTGCCCCCGCAAATCCGCCGCGTCGCCAATCCAGTTGCTGGTTCCTTGCAGGAGGAACGGATCGCTTTCCGTTCCCGTGTATTCAGGATACCAATGGTAGATGGCGAAGTCGGGCGTCACCCCCAATTGTCGGAGCGTGCTCAGGACAACGGGCGTCCAGCCGTAATGCACTTGGCCGGTGACGGCATTGGTGGCCGGGTGATTGGTGTAGCCGTTGGCGTCGGTGTCCTCGCCGGTGATGACCACCACGCCGATCTTGATGCTGGGATCAGCGGCCTTCATTTGTTGGATGTAGGTTTGCGCGCGGGTCGCGTAAGTATAGGGATCGTGCGGGTAAACGTTGCTGTCGGTTTCCCAGGTTCCGTAAAGTTCGTTGCCGATTTCCCAGTACTTGAATCCGTAGTGGTTGGTCACATTGGAGTCTCTGACCCACGCGGCGGCTTCGGCGGCCGTGCCGGTTCCATAATTAGCCGTGATAATGACGTTGGCGCCGATGGTGGTCGCCACATGGGCGAAATCCTCGAACGAGGTAGCCCATTGCCAGGTGTTGCTGTCCGTCGTGTTGGAGGCCCAATCATAGTCGTCGGATGTTGAACCGCCGGGAAAGCGCAGCATCTGAAAGCCGGCCTCGTTCAGCTCGGAAACCGTTTCCGAGGTGTCGAAATCACTATCCCAGATGGCCGTGTTGACGCCGAACCATCGGGCGTCAGCGGTGCGAATGGCGTTGCTGGCGTTGACGCCAATATGCGTGAGGGCCGGAGCGGGCGCGGCCCCCAATTGGACGTCATCGACATAAAAAGTATTGGTGGTGCCCGAGGAAGTGATCAGGAACCAGAATCCATTGCAATTGGTCTGGTCGGAGAGCTCCAAGGTGGAAAAGGGTATGGTGTATTGCACCCACGTATTCGCGGCCAAAGCGGGCAGCGTATCCGCGGCCTGGCCGTTTCCGTTGAGCACCCCGGCCACCTGGATGATTTGCCCGCCGCCAGCCCCGCCGTTGATCCAAAAGCTGATATTGCTATAGAGCGCGGTGTTAAAGCCAGTGTGGTAAAGCCAAAGCGCCTCCCAGGCGCTGCCGCTGACACTAATCGAAGCGCTGCCGGAATAGACAGGCGAACCGTTGTCCAAGTCGTCGGCCGCCCAACTCCAATCTTGGAAGCCGTTGACGAGATTATCGGTGTAAACCGGCAGGCTTGCCTGAGCGTACGCGCGAGTGCCCGTGGCCAACAAAGCCGCCACCGTCAAAATGAGAAGGCTTATAACACGCCAGTTAATACACGTTCGCGCCATCGGATGGCTATGATACACCACACCATCAACACAAGCAAGCCGCACAAATCCACCGGCATCTCACGCGCTTTCGCGGCGCAGCCGTTGCGAAAATGGGCGCCGCTGTGAATCGGCGCCCTTCTGGGTGCGTGCAACAGAAACCTTGTTATTGATCCTTGATCAACCTGAAGAATCCCGCGGTCGCTCCAGGCAGTGAAGACTGCGGCACCAAGGCAAATCTCTGATTGCCTTGCTGAACGACCGTGGTCACCGCGCCCGGGAGCGCGTTCGGCCCGGTCAGAATGGTCCAGTTAGTCCCGCCGACGGTCGCGGCGGTCTCGAGATCAAATCCCACGTCAGGGATGGACCACGGCACCCAATAAGCCTGGTCGGCCGGAACCAAAACAATGGCGTTGGTATCGCTGCTGACCATCTGCCAGAGGTTGGTGTTCAGGGCCGTATCCGTCAGGAAGTCATCCGACAGCGCGGTGCCGCTGCCCGTGATGGAGAACTGAGTCACGTTGCACAATTGCCCGTAGCCACCCGTCACGTTGGGCTGCACTCCGACGTAAATCGTCAACGGATCCGCAAAAAGGGCGGCGGACGCCGCAGGCAGCACGAAATTGGTCGTTTGTCCACTCGGCGACGTCAACATCACATTCGTGTTTTGATTGAGCGTCACACTCCATGTCCCGACTCCAGATGGAGCCAAAACCTGGCCAACCGGTTCGACGGGCCAGTGATTGACGTTGGTGGAGTTGGTTGGTGACAACGTGTTATAGATCATTCCATTGCCGTTGGCGCCATTGGTCTTGTAGCGAAAGTCCATGACGCCGTTCCAATTCGTTGCCGTATTGGTAGTGACGACAATTCCATTGGTAATGTAAGTATTGGTGGTGAATGGTTCGTACTGCACGGTGATGAAGATGCAGTTCGATTCATTGTAGTCGGCCGCGATTTCCCCTCCAACCTTGCCTGGGCACATGAAAATCTCTTGCTGGTATCCGGAGGCGGATTGCCCCGGGAATTCGTTGAGCGTGATGGAGTAGGTTACCGGTCCGGACGCGCCCACCCAACTATACAGGTTGCCGTTACCGGCGGAAGCGGCCGCGAAATTGGTTTCGTTATCCGTGCAGATGTTATACCGGTCGTCGGTGTTATTGGGACCGGTCAATGTCGGAGTCAGGTTTAGTCCCTGGACGGGAGTCTCAAGGGTGCCCAGGGTGGGCGCGGGGAGCGGAGCCACAGCCGCCTCCACGCCAAGGTTATCCACCCACAACAGCGTCGTGCCCGGCAGTGATAGAGTATAGGTATTCATCGCCAGCCAAATGCCGGAGACGCTGACCAGACCAGCCGTGGACGGATCGATCGGCACGACAATGTTGGTCCAGCCACTCGACGCGTTGGTGTAAAGAGTCACCAAACTGGCTGGCCAGGTAATGTTACCCCAAGTGCCACTCACATCATTCGCAAACCCGATTTGCAGCACCCCGTAATTGCCCGCCGTATTGGTGGGCGAACTCGGGTCCACGTGAACCGCGCAGACAATTTTCTGGAAATTAAGCCCATCCGCCGTCTCGCCGTCATCGTATTGATATCTATTGGCAAATGATCCGAACATTGCCTGCTGCAGACTCGCGCCAGTGGCGTTGCCGTTGGTGCCTATCCAATCAATCGAAATGTTCAGCGAGCCGGAATTCGTATTGCCGTTGGCGTCCACTGCGGAATCCCAGCTTATGGCGCTGTTGCCGGGATTGACACCGTAATAGTATAACCATGAGTCTGCGCTGCTTAAGGCGTCAAAGGAGTTGGTATAATTGGGCGTCGCCTCGGTTTCCAGATTGTCCACCCACATCAGTGTCGTGCCGTTCAACGGCGCGCTATAAGTGGCCATGGTGAAGCAAATGCCGGATACACTGGCCAGACCGGCCGTTGTGGTATCGACCGGTACGGAGACGTGCATCCATCCATTGGTGGCGCTTAACGGGAGCGTCACGGCGCTGGCGCTCCAGTTCACCGGTCCCGGGTAAAAACCAATATCGATCGTGCCGAAATTGCCCGCCGAATTCGTGGGCGAACTTGGATCGACGTGAATGTCGCAACTAATATTCGTAATGTACGTGCCGATCATGGTCAACGACGTGTCGTATCCATAATCATTGTCCCAAGTTCCGAACCAGAGTTGTTGGTCGCCGGTTCCCGCCCAGGGAATCGACACTTCCAGGGAACCGGAATTGGTATTGTTGGCGGCATCCATAGTTGGATCCCACGTCATGCCCCCGCTTACGATATCATACCAATAGATCCATGACCCCACGGAACTTACCGTGTTGAAATCATTGACATAGGACTGGGTTAATTGAGCGTAACTTTCAGAGGCTGCTCCGCAGAGCGCTGCGGCAGCCAGGAAGCCGAAGAGATGACGAGTTAACTTCATAGGTGTAAGACTTTTTCCTTGGTCCTCCTCATTTAGGACGGATGGCGAGGCGGAAGCCTCGCCTTCATATTGCGATGTTATTTTCACTAGGATCAGCTTGTTTATCGCAAATACTTTCGAATCTGTCACGGCGGCAATGGTCACACGATCTTATACTACTAAAGTATAGTTCTTTGTTAACCGGTCTGCCGTATTGACAGGGCGGCAAATTTGTTGAGACTTCTCGCGGCATGGTCGCCGCCGACACATTTCGATTGGAGGCCCATCGCCGCATTGCTGTTTTGGAGGTGATCTGGCACGATGCGGAGGTGAAAAAACTGTATCTTGGTCCACCGGAAAGCGCGGTCCCTGTTTTTCTCATCCTTCTCTCCAGCCTGGTTTGTTTTCGTGCCCGCGCGGCGGGGGAATTGCCTCGCCTGACCTCCGTCCAGCAAGTGCGGGAAATCTCACCCGAGCAAGCGGCCCAAGGGTATCCCGTGCGTTTGCGCGGGGTGGTTACCTTCTGCAACGCCTGGGCCGATGTCGGCATGTTTCTCCAGGACGCCACCACGGGCATTTACGTCAAATTGGGCGAGGGAACCAATTTCAATGCCGGAGATGACGTGGAAATCGAGGGACCCACTGCGCCGGGTGACTATGTGCCGATGGTCTTGGCCGAGAAGGTGCGTGTTCTTGGCCAGGCGGCGCTGCCAGCAGCCAGCCGCGTGAGCTACGAACAATTGGCCAGCGGCAAAGAGGATAGCCAGTGGGTCGAAGCCGAGGGCGTTGTTCGCTCCGTCGTTCCGGGCTCAAAAGACCGGACGCGCCTGGACTTGATGCTCAATGGCCAGCGGTTGACCGCGCTGGTCGGGCATTTGGATGTGGCCAAAGCCCAGGAGTTGATTTCCGCCACCGTTCGCCTCCAGGGCGTTTGCCGGACGCGATTCAATCGCAAACGCCAGCTCCGCGCTCCGTATCTGAGCGTGACCAGCCTCTCGAACATCGTGGTCGAGGTCCCAGCTCCGAGCGAAATCGCCCAAGTGCCGCTGGCCAGCTTGCTGCAATTCAATTCGGAGGGTTATTACGGAAGACGGGTCAAGGTCCAGGGCGTCGTCACCCACCAAAAGGAGAACTCGCTTTTTATTCAAGACGGCCGCGCCAGCCTTTATGTCAAGAGCGCGCAAACCAATCCGGTCTCGCCGGGCGATGTGGTGCAGGTCATTGGCTTCCCCGTCCTGGGTCAATACGCCCCGGTGCTCGAAGACGCCATTTTCCACGTCATTGGTCATCAACCCGAGCCGGCGCCAACGCGCGCCAGGATCGACCAATTGCCCACCGATGATTATGACACCGTGCTGGTGCGCCTCAACGGGCGGCTGATCAACCGCATCGAACGGGCGGACGAACAAATCCTGGTCCTGGAGGCGGAGAATCTCATTCTCAACGCGCGCCTGAATTCGGCCAAGGCCGACCGCCGCTTCCTGGCCTTGCAAAACGGCAGCGAATTGGAATTGACAGGCGTTTGCCTGGCGCAGCCGGTGGAAAATTGGAATCCGTCGCTGGATTACGCCCCGGAAGCATTTCAATTGCTCCTGCGCTCTTCCGCGGACGTGGCGGTCATCCAGAATCCGCCCTGGTGGACGCTCTCGCGTTTGCTCTGGATGCTGGGGATGATGAGCTTGGTTCTCCTGGCTGGTTTCGCGTGGGTTTTCGCCCTGGACAGAAAGGTCCGCCAGCAAACGACCATTATTCAACAGAAACTCCAGCGCGAAGCCGTGTTGGAGGAGCGCACCCGCATCGCCCGCGAATTTCACGACACGCTCGAACAGGAACTGGCCGCCATCACCATCCAGTTGGAAACGGTCGCCGCCCAATTTGACCAAGCCCCGCGCGTGGCCCGCCAGATGCTCGAACTGGCGCGCAACATGACCCGGCGCAGCCTCTTTGAAGCGCGTCGTTCAGTGTGGGATTTGCGCTCGCATCTGCTGGAAAACAGCGATCTCGCCACCGCCCTGACCGAAGTCGCCAAGCTTATGGCCCACAGTTCGCGCGTCCAGATCGCCGTCCAAACTTCCGGCCTTCCGCGCAAGCTGCCGCCGCAGATGGAGAACAATCTCTTGCGCGTCGCGCAGGAAGCTTTGGCCAATGCCCTCAAGCACGCCCGGGCCACGCGCATCACCGTCCACCTGGACTATCAACCGGCCAAAGTTTCCCTCCGCGTCAACGACGATGGCATCGGTTTCGACGCCGCCAACTCATCCCTCAGCTATAGCGGCCATTTCGGTTTGCTGGACATGAGCGAGCGCGCGGAGAAAATGGGGGGCCGTTACGCCATGATCAGCGCTCCCGGCCAGGGCACGGAAATCCGCGTCGAAGTCCCCGCCAAGGGAGAACCGGCTTCCTCCGCCGACGCGGCCGCCCTGCTGGCGATGCGCGCCGCCGGTTAAACCAAAGAGTATGAAAGCCGACAAGAAAATCCGGATTATGGTGGTCGATGATCACTTTGTCGTGCGCATGGGTTTGAAAGGCTCGATCAACCTGGAGGAGGACATGGCCGTGGCCAGCGAAGCCTCGACGGGCGAGCAGGCTGTGGGCCTTTACCACCAGGAGCGGCCGGATATTGTGCTGATGGATTTGAAATTGCCGGGGATCAGCGGCGCCGAGGCGACCAGGACCATCTGCCAGGAATTTCCCGACGCGGCCATCATTATGCTTTCAACCCATGACGGCGAGGAGGACATCTATCGCTCCCTCCAGGCCGGCGCGCGCGCTTATCTCCTCAAAACCGCCGCGCGCAACGAACTCATCGACACCATTCGCACCGTCCACGCCGGGGAACGCTGCATCTCCCCCGCGGTAGGAACCCGGCTGGCCGAAAGGATGATGCACCCCGAATTGACGTCCCGGGAAATGGATGTGCTGAAACTCATTGTCCGGGGCCGCAGCAACAAGGAAATCGCCTCAGACCTCTCCATCGCCGAGGTCACTGTCAAGCTGCACGTCGGCCATATCCTGGCCAAACTCAAGGTCAACGATCGCACCCAAGCCACCACCACCGCTTTGCAAAGGGGGATCATCCATTTAGATTGACGGTGTCATCTCATCGCCCGTTCTCCTTTGATTTCCTGGTCAACCCGGCCGATCTGCTGGGAGCGAAACCATACTGGCGCGATCATGCTCATCCGTGACTTGAATTCGAACCGTCATCGCGTAAACTAAGCCAAGGAGGATGTTTTGTTGTTTGCCATCAGCCATCGTGCGCCGCGAAACGATTTTGCCGCACCGATTATTGATATTGTCATGCGCCAATTGGCGATAATAAGAAAATACTGCCGTCAGGCAGAAAGTGTTCATTTTTCATGGTGGCTCGTCATGGGCTCGATATGGCTTTGCCTGGCGCCCGGCGCGCTGGCGGATAGGCAGTTGCTGCCAGGTCATGTCCCGGCGGCGGCGGCCAACTTGCAGGCGCTGGGCAATCTGCAGGAGTCCAAATCGTTGGAGATCCTCATCGGCCTGCCGTTGCGCAACCGGGAAGCGCTCACCAATCTCCTCCATGATCTCTACAATCCGGCCAGCCCCTCCTTTCACCAATACTTGACGCCGTCGAAGTTCGCGGATCGATTCGGCCCGACGCCGGCGGATTACGCCAGCGTCATCGCTTTTGCCAAAGCCAGCGGATTGGTGGTCCTGCGGACCCACGCCAACCGCACGTTGTTGGACGTCCGCGGCTCAGCGGCGGACATCGAGAACGCGTTCCACGTCCATTTGCAGCTTTACCGGCACCCGATCGAAAACCGGACTTTCTACGCGCCGGATAGCGAGCCGGCGGTCGATCTGGCGACGCCATTATTGGGCATCACTGGGCTTGATAATTTTGTCATTCCGCATCCGCTGATGGTGCTGGCGTCCAAGAGGAAAACGGCCACGCCGCAGTTCGGCTCGGCTCCGAGCGGGAATTATTGGGGGAATGATTTTCGCGCGGCTTACGTTCCCGGCACAACGTTGACGGGCGCCGGGCAGACGGTCGGTTTGTTTGAGTTAGACGACTTCTACACGACGGACATCACGACTTACGAAAGCGACGCGGCCCTGCCCAACGTGCCACTGACCCGCTTGACAGTGGACGGCTACACCAGCGGCAACCCCGGTGTCAACAACGTGGAAGTGGCGCTGGACATCGAAATGTCGGTTTCCATGGCGCCGGGTTTGGCAGGGGTGATCGTTTACGAGGGGCCGAATATGGACAACATCACGGCGCCCAACGACATCTTGAACTGCATGGCTACCAATGATGCGGCCCAACAGTTAAGTTGTTCCTGGGGCTTCGGCATCAACAGCAGCACCGTGCAAATCTTCCAGCAATTCGGGACCCAAGGCCAATCGTTCTTTTTGGCATCCGGCGACAACGGTGCTTTTACCGGCGCGGCGCCACCACCCTCGGATGACCCCTATATCACAGTGGTCGGAGGAACGACTTTGTCCACCAGCGGCGCGGGCGGTTCGTGGCTGTCGGAAAAGGCGTGGAGCTGGTTCAACTCCGACAGCGGCACCAACGCCAGCAACGGCGGCATCAGCACCACCTACACCATTCCTTCTTGGCAGTCGCCTGTCAGCATGACTCTTAACCAAGGTTCGAAGACAATGCGCAATCTCCCCGACGTGGCGCTGACGGCGGACCAGGTATGGGTCATCGCCCACGATGGCCGGGCCAGCAGCGGGTCCGAGGTGGGCGGCACCAGTTGCGCGGCGCCGTTGTGGGCGGCCTTCACCGCGCTGGTCAATGAACAAGGCGCGCTCAATCAACGCTCGCCGGTCGGCTTTTTGAATCCAGCCCTTTATGGGCTGGGCTTGGGCAGCAGTTACGCCGCCACCTTTCACGACATCACCACCGGCAATAACACCAATCTGTCCAGCCCCGACAAATTCTACGCGGTCACCGGCTACGATCTTTGCACCGGCTGGGGCACCCCGAACGGCACCAACTTGATCAACGCGTTGGCGCCCTCGGCCACCACCCCGATCGTGACCGGCGCCGCCTTGCTGGTGGCCGAAAGTTGCCTGCCCACCAATGATGTCATCGATCCGGGCGAAACGGTGACCTTAAACGTCACTCTGACCAATCTTTCGTCCATCGCCACAAGCAATCTTGTGGCGACCTTGCAGGCCAGCAGCGCCGTGCTCATGCCGACCGGCCCTCAAACCTATGGCGCTTTGACCGCAGGCGGAGCCGCCGTCACCCAGCCGTTTTCCTTTACCGCCGGCGGCGTCTGCGGACAGACCATTTCTGTCGTTTTGCAGCTTCAGGACGGGAGGGCGAACTTAGGCTCCATCAGTTTTAATTTCACTCTCGGCACGCTGGTTTCCGCCACGACGTTTGCGCAGGATTTCGACGCCGTGATCCCGCCCGCGCTTCCCTCGGGCTGGAGCACCAGCGTGGTCGAGTCGCAAGTCGATTGGTTGACAACGTCCGCCGACAGTGATACTCCGCCCAATTCGGTGTTCGCCACCGATGTCCCCAATTCCGGCGTGGCTTACCTATACTCGCCACTCATCGCCGTCGCCTCCGGCGGCGCCCAATTGACGTTCCGGCAGTCTTATTATTTTGAATACGAAACGACCTCCCGTTCGACCTACTTCTACGACGGAGGGGTATTGGACATCGCCATCGGCTCCGGGAGTTTCAATGACATTATTTCGTCCGGCGGAAGCTTCGTGACCGGCGGTTACAACGGTACTCTTTACACCGGCTCGGGCAATCCGCTGGCGGGCCGGCAGGCTTGGGGCGGCGATTCCGGCGGCTGGATTACGACCGCCATCAACCTTCCGGCTGCGGCGGAGGGCCAAAATGTTCAGTTGCGCTGGGAATGCGGGACCGATGACAGCAACGACTCGACGGTCGTCGGCTGGTATGTTGATACGATTTCTCTCCTGGACGGCTACTATTCATGCTGCGGAGACAGCGCCAGCTTGTCAGTGACTCAGACCGCCATCCCGTCGCAGTTCGTGGTGGGACAGAATGGGACTTACACCATCGCCGTCACCAATGCCGGGCCGGACCTGGCGGCGGATGTCGTGGTTACGGGCACGCTGCCGTCCACGGTGACGTTTGTCTCCGCTTCGCCGGGCAGCGTCTTTAGCAATGGAGTCATTGTATGCCCGGTCGGCACCCTCTTGAGCGGCAGTTCCAGCAACATGACCATCACCGTGCTGGCGACGCAATCCGGTGTCATCACGAATATCGCCGTGGCCAGTTCCATCACCCCCGGTTCCAATTCCGGCAGCAACACCGCCATCAACGTCACGACGGTGAGCATTTCGCCGCCGGCGAGCATCTCTCCCATCATTATCCTTGGCAGCCTCAGCGTCACGGTCGGGAACGGCCTTTCGGTCTCCGTCAACAGCGTGACGGGATCGAATTATTCCTTGGCCTACAAGAATTTCCTGACCGATCCGGCCTGGACGATATTGCCCGCCACGACCGTGCCCGGCACCGGCGGTGTCATCACCTTGCAAGACATCAGCCCGACGCAGGCGCAACGATTCTACGTCGTGATCGCCAATTAACTGTCCAGGGGCCGCCGCTGGAAAGGCCACGTGCCGATGATCCGCGACCAAATCAAAAAGGCCGCGATCCCCAGCGCCAGCGCCGCCAACGCGCCCAATTGCAATTTGCCATCCGTGGTCAAAAATACAAAACACCACCCGCCGAGCGCCACCAAAGCCGGCAGCGGGTAGAGCCAAATGCGAAAAGGACGCGGCATGTCCGGTTTGGTCCGGCGCAGCAGGATGACCGCGCCGATCTGGGCGATGAATTGCACCAGGAACCGCAAGGCCAGCAGCGCATCAATCAATGTGCCGAGCGGTATGAAGCTGCAAGCAACGGACAGCACGACGATCAGCGTCAGCGCGAGGTGGGGAAAGTCCTTGGTCGGATGAAGGCGCCCGAAGACTTGGAAAAAACAGCCGTCGCGGGCCGCCGCGTACGGCACCCGCGAGTAACCCAACGTCACCGTGAAAATGGAGCCAAAGGCCGTCCAAAGAATCAAAAATGTGAAAATTTTCGCGACAGGCGTGCCCCAGATTTTTTCCATGAAGATCGAACCGATGGCAACGGAGTCCTGCCCGGGCACCGCCACGAAACTCTTCCACGGCACTACGCCGATAATGGAGAGATTCATGGCCACATAGATGACCGCGACACTCAACAGGCTCAATACGATGGAGCGCGGGATGACTTTGCCGGGATCGCGCACTTCCTCGCCGATGTAACACACGTCGTAGTAGCCGAGGTAATCATAGATGCCGATGCGCGTGGCCGCGCCCAGGCCGGAGAGAAAGCCGATTTCAAAATTGAAGGCTTTGGGCGGAAAGGCAAAGGCGATCTTCGGGTCGAAGTGCAGCGCCCCGCTGAAAATGACCCCCAGCACGGTAATCATCGTTCCGATCCAAAGCCAGACGGTGATTTTCCCGATGGAATCAATGCGCCGGTAGAGCAGAATAAAAACAAGGAGCGCCAGGCCGACATTGATGGCATTCATCATACCTGCGGAGACATCGCCGAGAAGAAATCCAAAATATTGCTTGACTCCTATGAAGCCGGTGCCGATTTCCATCGGCGCGCTGACGATGAACTGCCAGATGAACAAAAAGGCCATGAGGCGGCCCCAGGTTTCGCGCCCGAACCCTTCTCGCAGCCAGACATAGGTGCCGCCCGAGGTGGGCATGGCCGCGCCCAATTCCGCCCAGATCAAGCCGTCGGGCAGCACAATCATCAGGCTGGCGAGCCAGCCCAACATGCACTGTGGGCCGCCGCCGTTGATGGTGGCCATCATGGCCGGGATGGTGATGAACGGCCCGATGCCGATCATGTTGGTGATGTTCAACGCCGTCGCTTGCAGCAGGCCGAAGCGACGGATCAAATGCGGTTCAGTTGGCTGGTTCATCGCGCGGCGTCAAAGTATTTTCCGACAAGGGACTCAAGGCCCGCCGCGCTACGGTTGGCCAGGAGGATGACGGACCGCTTGCTGGCCGGAAAACGGTGGAAGCTCGCCGAGAATCCGCAAGTGGAGCCATGATGCCAAACGTGCTCCTCTCTTGCCTGCCGTTCCACATACCAGCCAAAGCCGTAGCCGCTGCCCGGCGCATCCGACACGCTGGAATGCGCGGCAAAAGCCTGCCGCAAAAGCGGACCGCGGATCAGTTTTTCCGTGTCAAGCGCCTGGTCCCACTTGAACAGATCGTTGACGGACGAGTAAATGCCCCCATCGCCCAGCACCGCGCTGGTCAGGCTTTGGTCGGTTTGCGCGAACGCCTCGCCCCTTTTGGAATAGCCCAGCGCGCGATGCGAAACTTCTGATATCCCCTCCTCGTAAGCCACGGTGCCGTTCATGCCCAGGGGCAAAAAAATGCTCTCGCGCAAAAACTCCGCGAAAGTGCGGCCCGAAACCAATTCTACCATCAAAGCCAGCAACGCGTATCCGCCGTTGCTGTAGCGAAAACGGGCGCCAGGGCCAAAATGCGTCTTGTCCTGCCGCAGCAGAATTCCCAACACGTCCCGATCCTTCAGCGGCTCGGTCGTGCCGCTGGCCATCAAATCCTCGTAGTCGAGCAAACCGGACGTGTGAGTCAATAAGTGGCGGATCGTGATTTCATTTCCGTACTGCGGGAACCCGGGAAAAAAGCGGCGTAGCTTGTCATCCAGGGACAATCCCCCTCGTTCAGCCAGGATCAAAATCGCCATGGCGGTGAATGGTTTGGAGACCGAGGCGAGCCGGAAGTTGGTCCTCGGCTGGCAGCGAATGCGCGTCTCGAGGTTGGCCAATCCGTAGCTCCACACGATCGAAGCCTTCCCATCATCGATTCGCGTCAACACCAAACCGGGGACATCCGGCCCGTCGAACTCCGCAAATTCTTTGTCGATGGCTCTCATGCGCGGTCGATAATAAGCCGATGCCAAAGACGTGTGCCATATCGAAATTTCAACGAAGGATTCGCCGCGGCGCGTTTTCTTATTTCCTTGAACGCCGCGCGCGAATCCTTTTAACTTAAACTGCGTTATTGATTGCCATGTACTCTGTCAAACCACTTGGAGCACTGTCTTCCCGGAAAAAACCGTCGGCGCGCATTGCCGGCCCGCCTGCCATTTCTCCCGGACAAGTCGTGGCGGAATTGGAAAAGCACCTTCTGGTTGATGGCTTCAAATTGGTGATCGATTTGGAAAAAAGCCGCGGCTCGACCTTGGTCGATGCGGCCACCGGCATGAGCTTCATCGATTTCTACGCCTTTTATGCCTCCATGCCCGTCGGATTCAATCATCCTTATTTCGAGGACCCGGAGGTGCAAGCCGATTTGCTCGCGGCGGCCAAGGTCAAAGTGGCCAGCGCGGATGTTTATTCCGTTGCCTACGCCACATTCGTCCAGACCTTTGCGCGGGTGATGGGGCTGCCGCCGATGGACCGCTACTTTTTCATTGATGGCGGCGCGCTGGCGGTGGAGAACGCGCTCAAAGCGGCCATGGATTGGAAGGTGCGCAAAAACATGGCCGCCGGCCGCGGCGAACGCGGCACCGAGATTCTTCATTTCACGCACGCCTTCCACGGTCGCAGCGGCTACACCATGAGCCTGACCAATACCGACCCGCGCAAGACGGATTTGTTCGCCAAGTTTCCCTGGCCCCGCGTCAGCACTCCGTTCCTCGATTTTTCCCTGCCGGAAGGCGAGCGCTTGCAAAACGTAATCGAAAAGGAAAAACTGGCCGAGGCGCAAATCCGCCGTGTCCTTGCCGAACGCGGCCACGACTTGGCCGCCGTCATCATTGAAACCATCCAGTGCGAAGGCGGCGACAATCATTTCCGCGGCGAGTGGCTGCGGTTGCTGCGGCGCATTTGCGATGAGAACGATTTGCTTTTGATCTTTGACGAAGTGCAGGCCGGCATGGGTATGTCGGGCAAAAACTGGTGCTGTCAACACTTCGACGTTTTGCCCGACTTGCTGGTCTTCGGCAAAAAGGCACAGGTTTGCGGCGTCATGGCCGGCCCGCGCCTGGATGAAGTCAAGGATAACGTGTTCCGTGCGCCCAGCCGCATCAACTCCACTTGGGGCGGCAATTTCTGCGATTACGTCCGCTCCACCCATTTCCTGCGAATTATCGAGAACGAAAAGCTGGTCGAGAACGCCCGCGCGCAAGGAGCGCGCCTGCTGGCGGCACTGCGCCAGATCGGCAAGAAGCATCCGGCCATGACGGCCATGCGCGGGCGCGGGCTGTTGCTGGCCTTCGATCTGCCCAGCCGCGCCATGCGCGACCAATTTTGGAACAGCGCTTATGGATCGGGTTTGCTGGTGCTGCGCTGCGGCGAGCGCTCCATCCGGCTGCGCCCCGTCCTGGACCTCAAAGACGACGTTGTGGAGGCCGCGTTGGAAGTCATCGATGACGTCGCCCGGCGGCTGGCTTTGTGAGATGAAGAAAACAACTCCATCTCCACCGGCCATTTTGAAAAAGCTCGGCTTGCAAGCGGAAAACGCCGGGGTCTTTGGCGGCCAGTGGTTCGGCAGCGGGCCGTTGCTCAAAAGTGTTTCTCCTATTGACGGCAAAGTCCTGGCCTCGGTTCGCACCGCCACCGCCGCCGACTACGAACACGCCCTGGAACGCGCGGCCGCCGCCTTCGCTTCGTGGCAGTCGGTGCCCGCGCCCAAGCGCGGCGAACTTATCCGCCAATTGGGCAACGCCTTACGCGCCGCCAAATCGGACCTGGGGAAATTGGTCACGCTGGAAGCCGGAAAAATCGTGGCCGAAGGCGAAGGCGAAGTGCAGGAGATGATCGACATCTGCGATTTCGCCGTCGGCCTTTCCCGCCAGCTTTACGGTCTGACGATGCCATCCGAACGGCCCGGCCACCGCATGCTCGAACAATGGCATCCTTTGGGCGTTGTCGGCATTATTTCCGCCTTCAATTTTCCCGTCGCCGTCTGGGCTTGGAACAGCGCCCTGGCCTTGGTCTGCGGCGACGCGACCTTCTGGAAACCTTCCGAACTGACGCCGCTGTGCGCGATTGCGACCATCAAAATCGCCGAACGCGTCTGCCGCGACAACGGCGCCGACCCGGCGTTATGCAGCCTGGCCATCGGCGGACGCGAAGCTGTCGGCGATAAAATGGCCCACGACAAGCGCTTGCCGCTGATTTCCGCGACTGGCTCGACCCTCATGGGCCGCGACGTCGGCGAAAAGGTGCAGCGCCGCCTCGGCCGCGCGCTGCTCGAACTGGGCGGCAACAACGGCATCATCGTCGCCCCTTCCGCCGATCTGGACCTGGCGACGCGGGCCATTCTTTTCGGCGCCGTCGGCACCGCCGGGCAGCGTTGCACGACCACGCGCCGCGTTTTCGTCCATCGGTCGTTGGAGAAAGAACTCACTCAACGTCTCCTGGCCGCCTACCGGCAGGTGCCCATCGGCCATCCATTGGAAGCGGGCACGTTGATGGGGCCGTTGATCAGCCTCGCCGCCGTCGAGTCGATGCAACAAGCCCTGCGCCGCTTGCGCGAGGAAGGCGGAGAAATTCTTTATGGCGGCCGGCCGCTGACGGGAGAAAGATTCCCGGGTGGCCGTTACGTCGAGCCATGCCTGGCCAAGGCTGGTCCGCATTTCAAAGTGGTGCAGGAGGAAACCTTCGCGCCCATCCTTTATTTGATTCCCTACGAAACAATGGAGGAAGCCATTGCCTGGCACAACGCCGTGCCGCAGGGATTAAGCTCCGCCATTTTCACGAACGACCTGCGCGAGGCCGAACTTTTCCTCTCCAGCCGCGGCAGCGATTGCGGCATCGCCAACGTGAACATCGGCACCAGCGGGGCGGAAATCGGCGGCGCCTTTGGCGGCGAGAAAGAGACCGGCGGCGGCCGCGAAAGCGGCAGCGACGCCTGGAAGAACTACATGCGCCGCCAGACCGTGACTGTCAACTACTCAGGCGAATTGCCGCTGGCCCAAGGCATCCAATTCGGCCGTTGAGGATCGCAACCCATTGTCCAGCCCATTCCGAAGCTCGCCCAAAAGCATGAATCAGATGGGGCGCGCCGTCGGTATTCTGTTGAATGGCAAGTCCGTTGAGTGAGGCGAGGTTGAGGCCGGTACATCCTTGCGAGCAAGAGCACGCCACTCCCTCGATTCCGGGGGAGAGAGGCGGCGCATTTTTCATCTCGAATTTTCTGGAGTAAGTTGTAGTGCGCCGCGTGGTATCCTTGGCCCCGAGCGGATGCCTCCGGCTGCTTCTGCCTCGTGGCGGCATGTAGGCCGCGTGCCCTCACGCGGCGGTCTTCCTGAGCCATGGTGCGCCGTGTCTCTTGTCCTTTTTTCATCGCCTCTGCATCACTCATTTTATATGTCTCTCTACCATTACGCGTGTAATATGGCTCACACATTCAGAGATTGCAATGTATTTCGCAAAATATTTTTGCCCCCCAGCAGCTCCGCTGTGGCATACGTCTGGACGGCTCTCACCCATCGCGGACGATTCAAAGAATGAAAACGCACGCTCGCAGCGGACCGCGAAGACTGTTTGAAGCGCCCAGGAAAGACCGTTTTAAAAAATTCGGACGGACAACGTTATTTCTGTTGACCAAAGGCCCTGTCTGACCCTCACGGGCTTCATATTCTGAGAAGCGCAGGCATGACGCCGAGAATTATATTACAATACCATTAACCCCGTTATCGTTATGTCTCTGACACCAATCAAACCAATGGCTTCAACAATTTACTATTTACTCGCGAATTACAGGCATTAAGATTAATATGTCTCCCGCGTGAAGGGACCGATCCAGAAACAATTTGTCGAGGTGGAGAGAATTACGGTCGGACTGAACTATAATGTCTTTTTGGACGACTCGGATTTGTATGAACACCGAATCGCGTCCTTTGAGCGCAGCAAGGTCCTTTAGTGCTGAGCCTATGTTGGGCCAATTGCTTGCGGGGTAATCTCGAATTGGATTATTAGAAGGAAGTGTGTTAGTTTCCGAAAAGCCGTGATATCTGTCAATAACGCATATTGTGCCTTTCTCGCACCGAGACTGAAGCGTGCCGCGATCGAAAAAAAACAGCCGAAAATCGGAGCATAAGACTGTCAAATTTGTGCCAGTTGTGCTCATTGACATCATCGGAGTATCAAGAGATTGAGTCTTTAGTTTCAGACATATCATTACGATGGCAAATCCGATTACCATATTAAAAATTGATCGTTGTTTCTTCATTGGTAATACTCATTCTTCTACTGAGGGTTAGGTATCGGCTTCCCGTGGCAATTCGTTCTTGGCAGGAGACCCAAATCAGATCGAACTGGGTTCTCGAATAGAAGAATGTTTTGAAAATCGTCCGGGCCTACAATAGTATGGCCAAGTTCGTGCGCAAGCACGATCGACCCACCGGTGGAATCATACGGAGGCATCTCACTCGCAGGTGGGAATTGATCCGGGTCAAGTATGGGTCCATTCGGGTTGATCAAATCAGGATAATTGTTCAAATAAATCGTATTAGTAGGGTCTCCGGGATCGCCATCCTCACAAGACAGAACTGAATCGGGGGCTTGCGTGATATAAATGATGTTCGTTGAATTTAAAGCACGTTGAAGCAAATTTGAACCAGTAGGTGAATTCCAAAGCCTGTTTATAGCATTATTAAGGTTGGTGTAAAAAGAACAAGGCAAGTTTTGAGCGACTACTATAATGAAACCATCCGAGTCAATATATCGCAGGGGATTGTTTCCATTGAACTGGAAGAGATTGATTCCGCCGCTCTCTCCTAGTGGATCCCTATTTGGCCATCTTTGCAGATTTGGGTCGTAGTAGCGGTAGAGGTAATAGGCCAGGCTTGCAGGCCCAAGCGCGGTGTTTGAAGTCATGGCCTGCAGGCCGCCAATCCCACCGGCCCCGTCGATGCTGGCGCTGAGGTCAAGGCCGCGAGTGTAGGTTGTCGTGGGCAGGTTGTTGACGTTGCGCTCCTGCATGACGGTGTTGCCGTCGTACACGTAATAGACCGCGTTGATTTGCAGCCACGCGCCGTTTTGCCATGTGAACTCCTGGCGGGTTCTCCGGCGCATCTTCCCGTCGTACGCGAATTGCGACAACCACTGGTTTGTCCCCCAAACCTGCAGCAACTGGTTTTCGTCGTCGTAAGCGAAAGTGCGCAGGCCGTCGTTAGTGAGATTGCCATTGCCATCATATTGATAAGTGGTGTTGGTGGCAATGCTCACGGTCACGGTGTTCGTCGAATGCCGGCCATATTTGTCCGCTGCGATGGCCGTGTAGTTGGTCACTACGGGCGTGTTGGTGGCGGCGAACGTGGCGTCGCCGTAAGGAGCGGCGTTGCTGCTGTTTATGGTCACATTGGTGGCCACTAAAGTGGTCGTACCCATGACCGTCAATCTGCCACCGTTGGTGTTCGCCGTCAACTTGTTTACCCCATGAGATAACCGCCGTGCGGTGCATCAAGCGCGAGTGTTGCAAACGCTCGCAGAAAGTGGCTCATGTACCAAATCTCAAATATCTCACGGGGTAAATCCGAATTGACCGTGAAGTTTTCAATCAGTGCGCTATTCGTCCGATAATTCAGGTTGCCGACGGCGTCGAAGACGTAATGCAACTGTTCATTCAACCGGTTAGTGGGCCCCTCTGCAGCGAGGTCAAACACGACTTCGCTGATGGGGTCGTAGGTATATGTGGCGGTGTTTTCGCCGGTGCGGGTGACCTGGGTCCGCCTTGCCCCGTGAGAGAAATCAACGGCCAAGCGGGAGCGTCCCTCGATCGCAAAGGCTCAACGCGTGTCCGATCCGATGGATGGCCCACCTCTCACGGGGTGAAATTGCCTACATTGTAAGTGTAAACACTTGAATCAAAGTTGCTTCCAACGCTGTTGGTGAGCCACGTTCCGAGCATCCGGCCATTGTTGTCGTACGTGTTAGTGATCCACGCTCCGTTGGGCAGCTTGATGTTCAAATGTAGAATGTTTAGATGCGACCCCAATGCCTAGTCTTTATCTGTTCTTTTCCCTAATGCTTTTCTGATTGACCATGTCAAGCACAAATGTGGCAGCACAAATGTGGCAATGCTAGGCCCCGACCAGGGTCATTTCATCTGGAT
>PLIU01000121.1 GCA_003140095.1 Verrucomicrobiales bacterium
TGCGGTGTTTTCTCCGACATTGGAAGCCGGTCCTCCAGCCGTACCCACGGTCACTGCCACCATTTCGGGGGTTGCCGCAGGCAGTTCTTATGATTACACAATCACGTTGCAAAACACCGGAACCAACTCTCTCAATAGCTTTTGGTATGGCTGGACAACCAGCGGGGACAATCTGTCTTCAGACCCGACCGGCGCCGCGAATTCACTGGGTTGGAGCAATAATATTAGCGGCAATTCCATCAAGTGGACCAATAGTACAGGCACGGCGCTGGCGCCGGGTGCTTCGGCAACTTTCACCTTTGTCAGCACGTCGTCACCATCAGCCATCACGGCGTCGCCTTCCGGGGAATCGGTTGTTTACGTGGGTGGGATTGATTTCAGCGAGGACAAGGCTGGAGATAGTTCTGCGGTGTTGTCTCCGACATTGGTAGCCGGGCCCACGGCCCCCGTCCTCGCCGTGGCGGTAAATACCGCTGGCTCGGGCTCCTGGGTGCCGACCTCGATTGTTTTGACGTGGCCGGCTACGAACAGTGGGCTTACTTTGCAATCCACCACAAACCTTGTTGTCTGGGCCAACGTTTCAGTCGCGCCGGTCGTCGTCAATGGCCAAAAAACAGTGACGAATGTCATATCCGGAGCGCAGCAATTCTTCCGGCTGGCCAATCCCTGAGACGCCTGGAGCAACGCATCTGCCGCTCGTAACCCGACGCGCTCTGGCAGCCTTGCCGGCGACGGAAGACGCGCAGGTATGGCGGCAGATTATGGCCGAAAACATCGGCCGCGCCAGCGCCAACGCGCGGGCTTTCGAGGAGACACAGCGTGCAGCGGAGCTTACTCGTTGTTGGTGAGTCTAGTCCAATAAACCGATGCGTGCATTTTCATCTATTCATCTCCTCTAGACCTCTTCATGCTCAAACTCTACCCTTTCTTAACCCCAATTTTTGGTCCGAGCCATCACTCTTAAGACCCTTTGCGTGGAATTTGATTCCCGAAAAGTTTTTTGATTCTCCGGGAATAATTGCGAAGCGTGCGTGGTCTGGATGTTTGTCAGATGAAAAAAAATCAAGTGCGCGAGTTGGATTTCACGGAGATTCATTCCAAAAATATTCTTTTTGATTCAGGGAATGAATCCCGTTCGTGCGCGGTTCAGAGAATTGAACAAGTTAAAATCTTATGAAAAACGACGACAAAAAAGAAAATACAAAGCTTAAGGAAGTTCGCTGCCTGGCGGCGGATGCCGATCACATTGACCATAACACCGAAAACGAAGGCGTTGACCGGCGTGACTTTTTGAAGTGCATGGCCTGGGCCGGCACGGGAATGCTGTGGACCGTCAGCGGCGGAGTGCTTGGCTCGAAAATCCTAAGCCCGATCAGCGCGCACGCCGCGGCGACTTCCATGGGAGACTTCAGCTTCGTGCAAATCAGCGATAGCCACATCGGCTTCAACAAGCCGGCCAATACGAATGTCGTCGCCACCCTCAAGCAGGCCATCGCCAAAATCAATGCCCTGCCCGCCGCCCCGGATTTTATCCTGCACACGAGGGACCTTTCGCATCTTTCGGTGCCGGAGGAATTCGACACGTTGGATCAATCCATCAGGCGTTCAAAAAGGTGGAAGGCAACATTACCTTTCACACCGCCACATCCACCGCGTTTCCACAACCGGCGCCCGGCACAGAGACCAAACCGGGCCCGATGAAAGTCGCGCCGGAAATTCTTCCCACAGTATTGGACATAACCAAGGTGAATTACGTGGAGAGTAACCACAGCCTGGCAGTCGTTGACGCAAGGCTCGGTTGAAGTCCATCGAAGGCTACTTATGAACCAAACTATCTGGGCGCGCATGCATGGTGGGGCGACGCATTTTCCCATCGCCCTGGCTGATGGTGTCGGTTGTTTTCGATGTGGCTGGATTCTGCTGGCGCAACGAACTCGGGCGTCCCGAGTTTCGTGCCTTCGGATTCTATTCGTTGCTCATCGCGGCTGCCGCAGCGCCGTTCGCCGTGCTCTCCGGGATCGCCTTGAGCAAGGGAAGACTTAAGGGTAGCGGCACCTTGCTGTACAACCACTTGTTCATCTGGCCGGCGTTTGGCCTTTTGGTCGGACTGGCGGTCTGGCGTTTGATGTCTGGCCACGATTGCGGCCGGAGCCATGATAGGAGCGGGTTATTGGGGTGGCGAAATGATCATCAGCCAATGAGGGACTGTATGCATGACACTACCCATAGAGCAACGTTTTGGCCCATGGCAATCGCAACCACGCTCATCGGAGCCATCCCGGTAAAAATGCGCACGGCGGTCGATAAACAAGCGCCTAAAGGCTATGAGGACGAGACTGGCTTTCATCTTGGCTCCCCGACTTTCAAGAATTAAGCTGACATGAAATTACCTCTCCAACTCAAGGCAATGATTCTGGGAACTGTCTCAGGGCTGGCAGCAATTGGCATCTCTTTCGCCACGGGCGAAATGTTCCAGCGCTCATCAGCAGCTTCCGCTGGCAGCGGTGATGGCCTGGCGATTCCATCGGCAGGCAAACTGGAGCAGAAGGGTTATACGTTGTTCATGCAGAATTGCGCGCACTGCCACGGCACCGATGCGCGCGGCGATGAAGGCCCGGATTTGCATGGCGTGACGAAGTCTGATGCTCGTATCGCCTCCCTGATCAAAGACGGCAAGAAGGGTGAGATGCCAAAATTTGGCACCAAGCTTACCGACGCCGAAGTGCAGGCCCTGGTCGCTTTCGTGCGCTCATTAAAGGAATAACGAACGCGTCGGTAGCGAACATCTCATTGCGGGGCGATTAAATCCACTTCCCGAATGCGCAGGGTATCGTTGGGACGAAAAGCGGACCTCGGCATGGAACGACCTGGCGGCCATTGGGCGACTGGCTACAGATCAACAGGCAGACGATGGGCGTTTGACAACGACGATTCGTCGTGTTCGTGCGGCGAGATCATGGCCACCTGTAGGTAAGGGTGGCGAAAACACCTTGCGCGATGTAGTCGTTCGCGTTCCCGCTGCTGGGCTCGGTGTATCGGGAAAAAGGCGTAGCGCAGGGAGCCGGACACACGTAGGTTGAATTTTCGTGTCAAACTAATACTCAGATCGCGCCGCGTGTAGTTCAGTCCCAGCGGGACTCCATAGAAGGCATTGTTTTCGCCGTAGCTGGCGCTTGAAAAATTATAGGCTGCTTGCAGACTGGTTTTCGGATCGAGGACATAGCTTGCGGTGGAATTAAGCGTATAAATGTCGCCCTGGTAAGGCACGATTGATGGAGCGCCGTTGTCGGCAGCGACCGCGCGCGACCAGCTATAGGTAAAAGAGCCGGAGAAATAAAGCCGCCGGAACGGTGTCACGGTCATTCCAAGGCCATAGGTCTGCGCGTTGTAAGTTCCGTCCAAAATCGGGCCGCCCGCGGAAACCTGTTCCAAAAGGCCCGGGTCAAAGGCAGGATCGGTTTTGGAGGAGTAATCCGTGGAGGTGATCTGATACGTCAGTGTTGCCTTGAGCCGAATCGCGGGCCGCCAGACCAGCTTGGTTTCAAAAACATCGCTGCGAATATCGCGGTTGAGGATGAACCCCGGATAGCCGTTGGTCTGACCACTCAAGCCATCGGAGATGTCCAACCCTTGGCCACAGCTTTGCGTTCCGTCCTTTGTCGTTATCGTGTTCATGATTTGTTTTCCTTGTTTCTTTTTTTGATTGTCGCCGGGCCGCGCCGGCTCGGAGTTTGCGGCTAGTGCCGTCATCGGCAGAGTGGCTGCGGCGACGACAGATGCTGCGCCGCCGATCAGAAACTTGCGGCGCGACATGTCGCAGTCCGCGTGGTTTGCGCCGGGGTGTCTTGTGTCGCGGAATAAAAGGTCTCGGTGGTTCATATATGGTTTTCCTTTGTTGTTTGAGCTGTAATCTACCTTCAAGGGGATCCACTCCGGGCTTCGCAGACCTGCGCATATATCGGGCAAGGGCGTGGCTGAAGTCGGCTATCAGATCGCTCATAGTCTTGGCGATACTTTGTGGGTCGCGAAGAGGGGGGACGCCCGTTCGAACCAGACTGGTGTTGCCGCTTTTTAATGTTTCATCACTGTTTGAACCAACAATTCGCCATTGGGCAACGAGCCTGCCACGCCCGGTGGTATCCACGTCAAATTGATGCACGCTGATGAAGACTCTTACTGACTTTTTGGCCGGCTCCGGCTCTGCGAGCTCAGGGTAGTCAGAAAGTAATGACTGCGACAAATCCGCAAGCACTGTCCGCTGGAAACCTTGGTCGAGACGTTCACCCCAAAGCGCGTTCTCAAGATATTCGATTTCGTTCGGGCCAGTGCGTACCGCGATGGAGTCGCGCAGGAGATACGCAGGCATTTTCACGAAACCAATCTCAACGGAGAAATGGCTGTTGGGAGTGCCGTTCGCTTCATCTGCCGGAATTGGCGCGAGGACAAAGTGCCGGGGCAGAGCGGCCGCAGGCCTGAACAGGCAACCCGTCAGAAAGATGCTGGAGAGCGCGGCGAACGTGAGTTGCGAGCAAGAAAGAGCTCTTTTCATAATCATTCCTTCGGTTGCCTTCTTCCGATCAGCAGTGTGTTTGGGTTTCGCTTAAGGAATTCCGCAAGATCAGCAACTGCGCGGCCGGCGTTCCCAAGGTCCTCCAGTGCTTGGCTCAGATCGGAAGGAACGGCTGAGTCGGGACCGATGAGAGCGGACACGTTCCGAATGGCCACTCGGAGATCAGCAAGGGTCTTCTGGGCGTCTTGCAGGGTATTGGTGACACTGTCGGCCAGCGGGTCCACGCGGCCGTCCACTCGCGTTAGCAGAATTCCCGCCTCGTCCAATGCCTTTCTCAGCGCCGAAATGGAGTTAGTGAGATCCGGTGTTGTGACGAGCCGATTGGCCGATCCGAGCAGGTTGGTTAATCCAGCATTTATTGCGGGCATGTCCAACTTGCTGAGGATGACATCAACCCGCGCTAGAATGCCGTTGAGCTTCTCCGAAAGACCTTCAAGGTCGAGGCGGGCAAGACCGTTCATCAATCGCTGCACTTCGCTGGGAATAGTTGGAATCTCGTGATATTCCGGAGTTAATTGGTGAAACAAAGGCGTCGGAGCGCCAGGCACTATGTCTAAGCCAATATAAAGGACGCCCGTAACAAGGCTCTCGCTCTCCAGCCTCGCGCGGAAGCCATGTTGGATAAGCTGCTCCAGGACCGTCGGGTCGCCAACACGAAGCAGTTGGTCCGATTTGGTTTGCGCGAGTTTCTTATCAATTGCAATGACCACCGGCATCGAAAAATCGTTGCTGGCCTGGTTGTGCCGAATCAAGATTTCCGCGACCGCACCGATAGTCACGCCCCGGAATTTCACGGGTGCGCCGGGGTTCAAACCTTTTAGCGATGTGTTGAAGTAAAGAATGCTCATGTGCTGCGGGTGAAAAAGGCTGCGCGAACTGAAGATAAACAATCCGGCGACGCTTAATGCCAGCCCGATAGCGAAGAACAGGCCGATGGAGGTGGGATTGGCTTTTTTGCTCATGATGGTTCGCCTCGCGTGAGGAAGCTTCTTAGCTTCGCGTCCGTTGAATGTTTCAATAGTTCCCTTGGATTTCCCTGCACTCGCATTTTCTTCGTATCCGCATCGAGAAAGATCGAGTCGTCAGCGATCATGAAGATGCTGGCTAGCTCATGGGTGACGACAACGACGGTCGTGCCGAGGCTGTCACGCAACTCAAGGATCAGCTTGTCCAGATTCCGCGAGGTGATCGGATCCAGGCCGGCGGATGGTTCGTCGAAGAAGAGGATTTCCGGGTCCAGCGCCATGGCCCGCGCCAGGCCGGCCCGCTTGCGCATCCCGCCAGAAATCTCCGCCGGATAGTAATCTTCAAAGCCACTCAGTCCGACCAACGCCAGCTTAAGCTGCACGACATCTTCCCGGTCCGCGGCGGACCAATCGGTGTATTCGACCAGTGGGAGCGCGACATTTTCGGCGAGCGTCATCGAACTCCAAAGCGCGCCGCTTTGAAAGAGCACGCCATATTTGCGCAGTTGAGCCTGACGAGCCTCATCGTCCACTCCCCAGAAACTCTCGCCGTCATAGAGGACATCGCCCTGCGCCGGACGTTGCAATCCAAGCATATGCCGCAACAGCGTGCTCTTGCCCGAACCACTGTTGCCCATGATGACGAANNCGTCGTTTTTCATTTCGCGCGACTTCAGATGTGCAGGGCGTTGCAAAGGACGGCGAAAATGCCGTCCGAAGCAACAATGGCTGTTATTCCTGTGACGACCGCCCTGGTTGTGGCTTCGCCCACGGCCGCCGCACTGTACCCTGACTGCATCCCTCGGAAGCATCCCGCGTAGGCAACCACAAATCCAAAGAACGACCCCTTGCCAATGCCGAGCAGAAAGCTCTTGAATTGGATGGCATGAATGGTGCGTGTCAGATACTCCGTGGCGGTAACGTCGAGCATGCTGATGGACACCAGCAAACCGCCGGCGATGCTGATTAGGTCGGCAAACACGCAAAGAAATGGCATTACAACAATGAGCGCGACCATCCGTGGAAGAACGAGAAATTCGACTGGCGAGATGCCGAAGGTCTGAAAGGCGCTAATCTCTTCGTTGACCTTCATCGTTCCAAGTTGCGCGGCAAAGGCCGCACCGGTTCGACCGCAAAGTATGATGCCGGTCATGAGGCAGCCCATCTCCCGAACACTGGCGATTCCCACGAGATCAGCGACATAGATGGGCGCGCCGAATCTGGTCAGTTCGGTGGCTCCAACGAAGGCCAGAATGAGGCCCACGAGAAAATTGATCAGGGCAACGATACCCAGTGCCTGCGGGCCGCATTCCTGCATAACCAGAAGCGCGTCCGGCCAATGGAACTGCGCCCGACCGCGAAGCAGGTTGCCTAAAGCCGCCAGGTTTTCGCCCAGGAACGTGAACAATTCCAGTGNNTTCGTTCCGGGACGGCCTGTGCCAACCGCAGCAACCGGCGCACGCCTTCTGGAAGCCCCTCGTCTCTAAGTTCGACATTCCGTGTCCGGCACAACTCAGCACATTTGCGGATAAACGCCACGAAGCGTGAATCCCAAGCGCTAACGCCCGCGGATTCAAACAACAGCAGTCTCGCTCCTGTTGTCGGATCCATTACGTCGCGAACAACGCCGATACTGAGCAGTTCGCTCTGTCCGCGGATATCACCCGACAGCTTGATCAACAGGGTGTCGGGTGACGGTCTTTCCACCAGCAGATTGGGGCTCGAAACGTTTGACATGGATTTTTCCTGTGCGTGATATGTTTGCTCCCACTCACCCCGGTTAGAGCCAGCTTGGTTGCCACGAACCCAACGGCGTCAATGGATACTTGTATTCTCCCGGCGTCTTCGACATCTCGATCATTTCCGTGACGCCGGTATAACGACCCATTGGCGTATCGACAACGAATCCATCGGGATTCGGGTAGAGGTGCTCATCATTCGACCCGGCCGTTTTTGTCGCATAGTTGCGATCGAAAATGCCCAACTCAGGAAGCCAGAGAGTGGTGCGTGACAACGAAACCACGACGCGGTAGCTTCCGCCCTCCTTCGCGCGCCGTAGCAGTGCCGACAGGATGCCGCAGGTTGCGAGCCAACCCGCTACGTAGTCGCAGGTCACGTAGATCGACGGATGTGCTGGCTTCTCGTCGCTACCCTCAATGTTGTCGAGGCCCCATGCAAGACTGGAGGTGATGTCGAAGCCTACGCGATTCGACCACGGTCCGGTTTCGCCGCCCCAGGTCATCTGTACGTCGATTAGACCCGGACGCTGTTTAATCGTTTCTTCCGGCGTGATATGGAATCGCTCCCGCCATCCCTTACGGCGATTCGAGACGAATACGTCGGCCTTGGAAAGGAGTTCCAGGAACTTCGCGTGGCCTTCCTTGTTATTCAACTCAAGCATGGCGGACCGCATTCCGACATGCGAGGTGTAGTGCCNNTGCAGGGCCATTGCGCGACCGATTGATGGGCCTGCAATGACGTGAGTTGTAGCGAGTTGACGGATATGCGCGTGCTCGTAGTTGAAGATGACAGCAAAATCGCCTCGTTTGTGGTCAACGGGCTGAAACAAAATGGCTTCGTCGCGGACCTTGCGGCCGATGGTGAAAACGGTCTCGCGCTCGCGCAGGCGGTCACCTACGACGCTGCGGTGCTCGACATCATGCTGCCCAAGCTCGACGGGCTTTCTTTGCTGCGCCAGTTGCGACAGAATAAAATTCTCACGCCGGTGCTCATCCTCAGCGCGAAGGCCAGCGTGGATGACCGCGTGAAAGGCTTGCAGGCCGGCGGCGACTGACCAAACCATTTGCGTTCTCCGAATTGCTTGCGCGTGTACAGGCGCTCGTCCGCCGCGGCACGCACTCCGCCGGGCCAACCACACTCTCGGCAAGCGACCTCACGATGGATTTACTCACGCGCGAGGTCGTGCGGGGCGGGCGAAAAATAGAGCTTCATCCCCGCGAGTTCACTCTCCTCGAACTCCTTCTCCGCCATCCTGGCCGGACTGTCGCCAAGACCATGATCTTAGAGCAGCTCTGGGATTATAGCTGCGAGCCGCAAACCAACGTCGTGGACGTGCTCGTCCACAGATTGCGCGCGAAGGTGGACAAGAACGGTCCCGTGAAACTCATCCAGACCATCCGTGGAGTCGGCTATGTCCTCAAACCCGCTTGAACGGCTGGCTCGCAGTTTCACTTTTCGTCTGAGCGTCGGCTACGCGGCGCTGTTCACCCTCAGCACGGTGATTCTGTTTGGACTGCTTTATCTGCTGCTGGGCTCAACGCTCCGCAGCAAGGACCAGGAAATCATTGAAGCCAGGCTCAGGGAATGCGCAGCCGACTACGCAAACGGGGGCCTCGCCGCCCTCCAGGACTTCGTCCAGCGCAGCCGCGTTTCGGCGAAGGAAAAATCCTTCTTCGTGCGCCTTGCGGAACAGCACGGCACTGTGTTGCTTCTGGTTGTTCCAGACGATTGGGTTCAGTTCGACACCTCAGCCCTCAACCCTGGCGGCGACTTGTCGCGGCTCGTCTGGTTGCGCATTCCGAAAGACGACGAACGCGACGTTACCGTCGCCGCGATGCGATTGCCCGACGGAACGGTCTTGCAAGTCGGCCGCAGCACGAACAACCGCGAGGTCTTTCTTCAGCCATTTCGCCGTAACTTCCTCATCGTCATGACGCCTACCTTGTTGCTCGGTTTGTTCGTCGGGGCGTTCTTCGCTTACCGCGCGACCAAACCTGTGCGCGAAGTTGTGGCCACGGCGCGCGCCATCATTGACACCGGCGATCTCTCCGCCCGCGTCCCTGCCAGCGTCCGTCAGACTGAACTGGAGGATTTGGCCCGCCAGTTCAACCGTGTGCTCGACAAGAATCAGGCGCTGATCCAAGGCATGCGCGAAGCGCTCGACAACGTCGCTCACGACCTCCGCACACCCCTGACGCGTCTTCGCGCGACAGCCGAAGTCGCGGTGCAGGCCACGTCTGATCCCGCCGCGCGCGAAGCCCTGGCCGATTGCGTCGAGGAATCCGACCGCGTCCTGACCATGCTGACCGCGCTCATGGACATCACCGAAGCCGAGGCTGGTGTCATGAGGCTAAACCTGGGAAAAACCTCCATTGCCTCGCTGCTGAAAAATGTCATCGAACTCTACGAGCTCGTCGCCGAAGAAAAGCACATCACTATCATTACCGAATTCACCGAGCCGTGCGAAGCCGTCGTGGACGCGACACGTATGCGCCAAGTTTTCGCCAACCTTCTTGACAACGCTCTCAAATACACATCCGAGGGCGGCAACGTCCGCCTCTCCTGCGCGATTGAATCTGGTCGCGTGATCGTGCGAGTGCGAGACACCGGCATGGGCATCCCGGCGGAGGAGCAACCGCGCATCTGGGAGCGCCTTTACCGTGGTGACAAGAGTCGTTCCCAGCGTGGCCTGGGCCTGGGATTGAGCCTGGTCAAAGCCATCGTTGAAGCCCACCACGGCGCCGTGTTGGTCCAGAGCAAGCTTGGCGAAGGCTCAGAGTTCATTGTTAGCATTCCGCAGTCAGGGCTGGAAACTTAACGGCTTGGATGAAGCGGGCGATTTGAAAGAAATCTCGCGAGATCGGATTATCACTTCACCCCATGCGACGCAAAGCCGAGATTTGGAGCGATGATGGGCAAAATCGGGACACGAATTGCCGCTCCTCTCATAGCAGCGGAAAAGGTAAGCTTGGAGTTGCACTCACCACATCAATCCGGCCCATGATCTCGTTTACGCACTTCCATTGATACAGGGTTGGTATAAAGTCATTTGCATCTAGTGCTCGGAGGCAACGTCACTTCAGAGTTGTTTACGGATGGCTTTTAATTCCCGCAGACGTTTCGTCGTGGTTTTGGGATTGGCCATGTTAAGATCATCGAGCGCATCAAGGACAATTCGGGAAACGATCAACCGGGCATTGTCCTTATCGTCGGCGGGAACGACGTGCCAGGGGGCGTGATGGGTGCTGGTCGCGTTCAGGCAAGCCTCATAAGCCTTCATGTAATGGTGCCAGTATTTCCGCTCGTGAATGTCAGCGAGGCTGAATTTCCAGTTCTTATCCGGCTCATCTATGCGTTCAAGGAATCGCTTTCGTTGTTCGCTCTTGGACAGGTGAAGGAAGAACTTGACGATCCGGGTGCCGTTGCGGTGCAGATGTTCTTCCAAGTCCACGATGGAACGATACCGTTGCTCCCAGATGGTTTTCTCGTCGCGCAACTCTTCCGGCAGCCCTTGGGCGCGGAGAATTTCCGGATGCACGCGAACCACGAGCACTTCCTCGTAGTAGGAACGGTTGAAGATGCCAATTCGCCCGCGTTCCGGAAGACGGCAGGTCGTGCGCCAAAGAAAATCGTGCTTCAGTTCCTCGGCGCTCGGCTGCTTGAAACTGAAAACCTCGCAACCTTGCGGATTGACCCCGGACATGACGTGCCGGATCGCGCCGTCCTTTCCGCCGGCGTCCATCCCCTGAAAAATCAGCAGCACCGCATAAAGCTCGGACGCGTAGTGAAGGCGTTGCCGCGCGGTCAACTGCGCAACGTGTTCTTCCAGCAGTTTCTGATACCGCTTCTTCGTCCTGCAAATGGGCTTCACCGTCGTCGGCCACTCTCCGAGTTTGACCTTTTCCCCGGGCCGCACCCGGAAATCCTTTGAATTGATTTTCATCTTCATCCACTCGGTCATGGCAGCCGCGTTGTTTGCCCCTGTTTATTTATGGGCTGCATGTTCTTGAACCTCGCGCTCTGTCTTCTCCAAGTCCTCGACTGCCCGAACTTCCTCGCGCCCTAACTGCTCGTAAAGTTCATGGACCCGCTTGACAAGCTGCGGCGTCAAATCGGACGACGTCTTGGTATTGGCATCGGGCTTAGCCTCGGCTGCTATGGCATTGTGCTTCGGCTCGGTTGCCTTGGCATCTGGC
>PLIU01000208.1:0-4608 GCA_003140095.1 Verrucomicrobiales bacterium
AAGCTCAACATCCACGAGGCCGCTAGCCTTACTCGCTATGCCATCCGGACGGGCATTATTGAGAGCAGCGTTCAGTTAACCATCATTTAGGGTTGCGTCTCGAACAAATGATCGGGTTTTGTCCTCAAGTAGGGGTGAACACCTAATAGCGCCCGCACGCCTGTCTTGATTACACTTCCATTGATGAATGCACCAACGATTCACGGCGACGACACAAATTAACCAAATATCAAAATCAAATATATGAAAATTGCCACCATTATCGCCCGAATCTTGCTCGGCCTCATCTTTGCCGTATTCGGGTCGAATACGTTCCTGCATTTCATTCCCATGCCGCCGCCGGAAGGCATGGCGGGGGATTTCTTCAAGGTCATGTTCGCCAGCCATTATCTCGATGTCGTGGCGGCTTTTGAAGTGATCGGCGGACTGATCCTGTTGAGCGGTCGTTTCACGCCGCTCGGCCTGACGCTGTTGGGTCCGGTCATCGTGAACATCCTTTGCTTCCATATTTTGATGAATCCGGCTGGCTTGCCGCTGGCTCTGGTCGTCGCCGTGCTAGCGCTGTTCCTGCTCTGGCGGAACCGTAGCGCGTTCGCGGGATTGCTTCAGAAACAATCGCCAATGACAAACAAAACCATTGCTGAAACCCCTTATCCAATCCCTGGTAAATTTCAACTTAACGAAACAAAAATATTATGAATTATTCAATCATCGGCTCGGGTAATGTCGGCACCGCGCTGGCTCGACTCTTCGCACGCAAGAAAATCAATGTCGCAATCGCAAACAGCCGTGGACCTAAGACGCTTGCGTCTTTGACCAAAGAACTCGGTCCCAGCGTCGTTCCCAAATCCGTTCAGGACGCTTATGAGGCTGCGCTAATATTCCTCGCCGTCCCATTTCCTGCACACAAGGATGTTGCGAAGCAATTCAAAACCTGGAAAGGCAAGATCGTTGTCGACGTCACGAACGCACTTGATGTTGCTCCGAAAGAATTGGGAGGTCGTCTCTCTTCTGAAATCGTGTCCAAAGCATTTGTTGGGTCGCGCCTCGTAAAGGCGTTCAATCATCTGCCTGCGGCGCAACTTGGAACCAATCCGTCCCGGAAAGGGAAGCGGCAGGTCGTGTTCGTATCGAGCAATGACGCCGATGCCAGCGCAACTGTCGCGAAGGTTGCAACTCGCCTTGGCTTCGCTCCAATCGAACTTGGAAGACTCGATCAGGGCGGCGTTCCCCTGCATGCTCTGGACGGCAAGCCTGGCGGTCTTCTGTTTCAAAATGTAGAGAAGCTCATTGGAGGAAAATCATGAATAGATTCGAAGGTAAAGTTGTCATCGTCACGGGAGCCGGTTCTGGCATTGGCGCCGGTACCGCGCGCCGTTTTTTACAGGAAGGCGCATTTGTCACGCTGAATGGACGGCGCAAACACAAATTGCAAGAGACGATTGCAGGATTTGATGCGGCGAAGTCACTTGTTCATCCTGGAGATGTGTCGGATGAGGCGTACGTGAAGCGCCTGGTGAAAGCCACGATCACTAAGTTTGGAAAGCTGGACGTGCTTGTCAACAACGCTGGGATGGCGATCTTTGGTCCATTCGCGAAAACCACCACGAAAGAATGGCGAAAGTTGATGGCTACCGACCTTGACGGCGTCTTTTTTGCTTGCAGGGAAGCCTTGCCTCATCTCCTGAAGACGAAGGGCTCCATCATTAACCTCTCGTCCGCATCTGGTCTGGGTGGAGACTGGGGATGCAGTGCGTACAACGCGGCAAAGGGCGCCGTCACGAACTTTACGCGGTCCTTGGCGCTTGAGTACGGCTCGCGCGGCGTGCGGATCAACGCTGTGGCACCGAGTCTCACCTCCACTGAGGCCACTGCCTTTCTTGAGAAAAATAAAGCCGCGATGGCAGCTTTTTTCGATCGCATTCCCATCGGAAGGGCCGCCAAGCCAGAGGAAGTCGCGGGCGTTATTGCGTTTCTCGCGAGTGAGGACGCCGTTTTTGTCAATGGAGTGATCTTGTCGGTCGACGGTGGTCTCCATGCGTCCAACGGACAACCGAATTTCCTTTCGCTCATGGGACAAAGCTGAAATCCAGACAGGCCTATGACCGAGAAGATTCAATGGGAAGCGATCAAATGGCCGACGGAAATGGCTCCCAGCCGCTGCCCGATCCATTTCACGAACGAGCTTGAGGTTACAGCCTCTCCTGAAACGATCTGGTCCCTGCTCGTGGATCCCCAAGCCTGGCCCAGCTTCTACCCAGGCGTCGAACACGTTCAACTGCTTGACGGACATGAGTCGCTGCGCCTTGGCACGCGGCTCGAAACCAATCTGGCCGGACAAGACGTCATCGCATCCGTGCCGGAGTTCGAACCCATGACGCGGATCGCCTGGTACGGCGGCCCGAAGACTTCGGAGGACTCCAAGGCCTACCACGCCTGGATCATCACGCCCACGTCGAAAGGTTGCCACCTCTGGACCGAGGAGACGATGAAAGGTCCGCTCTGGATCGAGTTGGCGAAGAAAGCTCCCGACGCTTTTTGGCGAACGCACGAGAAACTTCTTGCGAACCTCGCCAATGTCGCGGGGGAACGCGAAGGCTCGCGCACCAAAGAAACAGCCTAGCCAAACAACACACAACCAACAATATGTATAACCACGTAATTTGGCCTCACCAATATGACCCGAAGACCTCGGCGATCTACGCGCTCAACGATATTGACGTGAACGCGCCGCCTGAAGTGGTGTGGAAGCTACTTGTCAACGCCGAGAATTGGTCGAGCTACTTTCCTGCCGAAGATCAGGTCAAAATCCTGACTGGTGAGCCGGAACTGGCGCTCGGAACCAAATACAGCAGGGTAACGGTTGGCTTTCCGATGCATCTTATCGTGACGGAGTGCGTGCCCGACCGCAGGCTCGCGTGGTCGACATTGGTCGACGGTGACGAGACCGGTTCGAGCGCCTATCACGGCTGGGTCATCACTCCCACGGACACTGGTTGTCATGTTCTATCCGAGGAGACGCAGCAAGGCCCCTTCTTCCTCGAGGAACTCGGGCGCAAGAATCCCGGCGCACTTTACGGCTATCACCAGGAATGGGTCGAAAGCCTTGCGCGGGCGGCTGAGAAGGACACTGCGAAGGCAACGAGCAACATCGAAAGAGTCTTGACTGTGTTCGCCGGCATCAGCGCCGGGGACGTAGGTGCTGCGACGCAATACATCGACCACACGCGGTTTGTGCAACACAATCCTTACGCGGCCACCGGTGTGGAGGGGCTGATGCAGTTCATCCGCCAGTCGCCACGTGACCAACTCCAACTGACCGTGGTCCGGGCATTCCAGGATGGGCCCTACGTCGTTACCCAGGCGAAGGGGCAGCGATCCGGCCGAAACGTCTTCTTCGACATCTTCAGGTTCGAGGATGGCCTGGTCGTCGAGCATTGGGCCTTCTCCACCATGGACGCCCCACCCAACCAGAGTGGGCACACTCAGACCGACGGACCAACCCAGCCAAAACTCTCTGAGGACACAGAGAAAAACAAGTCGATCGTCCGGGAATACTACGAGACAATTCACATCTCCGGGGATCACAGCAAGATCCCGCAATACTTTTCAGGAGATCATTGCATCCGCCACGAACCCGGCGTCCGCGATGGAGTCACAGCGTTCAAACGCGACCTGGCAGAACTCGTTAAACACAGAAGCATCGATGAGATCAAATTCGTGTTGGGACAGGGAGATTTCGTTTTTATAGCTGCCAAGGGATCGCATAAGAGCGCCCCTAGCGTCTACATCGATCTATACCGAGTTGAGGATGAGAAGATTGCGGAGCGCTGGGGATTCCCTGAACAAACTCCGCCTCGAGAGGAATGGAAAAACAACAACGGCATGCTCTAAGTCAGATCTGGCCGCCTTTGCGGCACAAAGGAAAATATTATGAATTATGCAATCATCGGGTCGGGCAATGTCGGTGCCGCGCTGGCCCGACAATTCGCACGCAGCAATATTGCCGTTGCCATCGCCAACAGTCGCGGGACAAGTTCCCTGGCTCCGCTCGTGGCGGAACTGAAGGGGAAAATTCGCGCCGTCGATTTGTCGGAAGCGCTGGTAGCTGACATCGTCATTCTGGCGGTTCCGTTTCCCGCCTTCCAAAACGTGGCCCAGACCAAGACCAGTTGGAGCGGCCAGATCATTATTGACGCTATGAACCGTCGTGAAAAAGTAAGCGGGCCAACGTCCACCGAGGTGGTGGCCGGGGAATTTTCCGGTGCGAAGGTGGTCAGGGCCTTCAACCAGTTGCCAGCCGCAGTGCTGGCGAGTGATCCACTACAGGATGGCGGACGGCGCGTCGTGTTCGTATCAAGCAATGATGCGGACGCCAGCGCCACAGTCGCGGAGCTGGCGCGGCACCTCGGTTTCGCCCCCATCGAACTTGGGCGACTCGATGAAGGCGGACGCCTTTTAGATTTCCATCGTCCGCTCGTGCTCCATAACCTCATCGAACACAAGTTTGAAGGATAAGATATATGAATTCAACAAACACCAGCCGGACCCCGAAAGCGATGAAAATAGGAGATTAAAATTATGTCAAATGCAATTCAACATTCAGCG
>PLIU01000208.1:4701-4859 GCA_003140095.1 Verrucomicrobiales bacterium
CTGGCGGCGCCGGTCACCGTAATCATTGCGCACGATCTTGCATTCCCGGAGACGCTGCCGAAATTATTTCCACAGCAAGGCGAGGCGATGCGACAGTTTTTTAAGCAACCAGGCAAGGCTGAAGTGAACGCACTTCGCAATGGCACCCTGCAAGGTGC
>PLIU01000053.1 GCA_003140095.1 Verrucomicrobiales bacterium
TCGGGGTCTTCCAGCGTGTACTGATATTGCGTCCGGCTGACGCGGTCTTCCACAGTCAAATCCTGCACTGGCTGCATGAAAAGAGCAATGTCATTGACCTGATCCAATTGCGGTTGCAGGCGGCGGATGACGTCCGAGGCGTTGAGGTCCCGGTCCTCCAACGGCTTGAGGTTGATGAGAATGCGGCCGCTGTTGAGGGTGGTGTTAATGCCATCGACTCCGATGAAAGAGGAGAGGCTTTGCACCGCCGGGTCTTTGAGAATGACATCGGCCAACGCTTGCTGCTTGGAGGCCATGGCGGGAAAGGAAATGTTTTGGGCCGCCTGCGAGATGCCTTGCACGACGCCCGTGTCCTGCACGGGGAAGAATCCCTTGGGCACAATGATATAGAGCACGATAGTCAGCACCAAGGTCAGCACCGCCACCACCAACGTCGCCGCCTGCCGATCCAGCACCCAGCGCAACGTCCGTCCGTAGAAGGCAACGACCCGGTCGAACATGTGCTCCGAAAAGCGGGCCACGCGGTTGGGCTTGCCTTCCGAGGACCGATGCAGCAGCCGCGAACACATCATGGGGGTCAAGGTCAGGGAGACGACGGCGGAAACCAGGATGGTCACGCTCAAGGTGACGGCGAATTCCCGAAAAAGCCGCCCCACAATGTCGCTCATGAACAACAAAGGGATCAACACCGCCACCAGCGAGATTGTCAGCGACATGATGGTGAAGCCAATTTGCTCTGCCCCTTTCAACGCCGCATCCAGAGGCTTGTCCCCCATCTCGATATAGCGGACGATGTTTTCAATCATCACGATGGCATCATCGACCACGAAGCCGGTCGAGATGGTAAGAGCCATCAGCGAGAGGTTGTCCAAGCTGTAGCCCAACAGATACATGACGGCGAAGGTGCCGACGAGAGAAAGGGGCACCGCCACGCTGGGAATGACGGTTGCGGCAATGGTGCGCAAAAACAAAAAGATGACGAGCACCACCAGCACGATGGTCAGCCCCAACTCCATTTCCACGTCCCGCACCGAGGCGCGGATGGTCGTGGTCCGGTCGGTCAAAATGGAAAGGTCCACCGACGGCGGAAGGGTCGTTCTGAGTTGCGGCAAACGCTTGGTGATGCGGTCCACCACCTGGATGATGTTGGCGCCCGGCTGGCGCTGGACGTTGACGATGATGGCGGGAGTGCTGTTCATCCAAGCGGCTTGCTTGGTGTTTTCGGCTCCATCCACCGCCGTGGCCACGTCCTTCAGCATGATGGGCAAGCCATTGTGATAAGCGACGACCAGTTTGTTGTAGTCTGTGCTGGTGACAAGTTGGTCGTTGGCGTCGATTTGATAAGAGATCTGCGGCCCGTCGAAGTTGCCCTTGGCCTGGTTGATGCTGGCTTGCTGGAGAGCTGTGCGCAAGTCCTCCAGGTTCATCCCATAGGAGGAGAGCGCGGTGGGATTGGCCTGCACGCGCACGGCAGGTTTTTGGCCGCCGACGATGGTGACCAGGCCAACGCCGCTCAATTGCGAGATTTTCTGCGCCAATCGCGTATCGGCCAGATCCTCGACTTGGGTCAGCGGAAGCGATTTGGATGTCAGCGCCAGAGTCAGGATAGGAGCGTCCGCCGGATTGGATTTACTGTAGATGGGTGGAGCGGGCAAGTCTGCCGGCAAATAAGTTTGGGCCGCGTTAATGGCCGCCTGCACCTCTTGTTCCGCCACGTCAATATTCAGATAAAGGGCGAATTGCAGCGTGACAATCGAACTGCCGCCCGAACTGATGGAGGTCATCTGGTTCAGCCCCGGCACCTGGCCGAACTGCCGTTCCAAGGGCGCCGTCACCGCCGAGGCCATCACATCCGGGCTGGCCCCGGGATAAAATGTCACGATTTGAATGGTCGGGAAATCCACTTCCGGCAATGCGGACACTGGCAGTTGCTGGTAGGCTACCAATCCGACCAGCATGATCGCCGCCATGAGCAGCGAAGTGGCCACTGGACGAAGTATGAATGGCTTGGACGGGTTCACGAAGGGTCTTCCTCGGTTTTGTCCTTCTGGCCGCCCTTTTTCTTGCCGCCCAGCGCGCCTCCTTTCCGCCCGCTGCTGCCCGGGGACCGCACGTTGACTTTTGTGCCGTCCCCCAATTTGTTGAAATTATCCGCGGCAATGACTTCTCCGGGTTCCAACCCCTGGACCGAACTCGTGTCCACATCGGTGACGCCAACGGTGATGTCGCGCATAGCCACCACCGTCTCGTTGGTCATCACCGTTCCTGACTTGTTGGTCAACGTCACTTCTTTGTTGGTGACCACATAGACAAAGGCCCCTTGCGGGTTGCGCTGAATAGCGGGGGTCGGGATCAAGGTGACATTACTCAATGTGTCAACAATCAGTTTCGCGTTGACAAATTGGTTTGGAAACAACATCATGTCGTCGTTGCCAAATATGGCCTTGATGCGGATGGTTCCCGTCCCGAGGTCGATCAAGTTGTCCGTCGTCAGGAAGGTCCCCTTGGCCAGCAGTTGTGACCAGTCCTCATTGTAGGCCTCGACCGTCATTTTATGGCCGGCTTTCAACTGGCGTTGGATGGCGGGTAATTTTTTCTGATCCAAGGTGAAGATCACGGTGATGGGCTGAATCTGCGCAATGACGACGATCGCATTGGTGTTGGCGGCGTGGACGACATTGCCCGGATCGACCAGGCGCAGGCCCGTCCGGCCGGCAATGGGAGCATGGATGAAGCAGTAAGCCAATTGCACTTTCGCATTGGCCAACTGGCCTTGATCATATTTCACGGTCCCCTCGTCCTGATGCACCAGCGCCTGCTGGTCATCGACCTGCTGTTTGGGAATCGAGTGCAGGTTTGTGCCGTAACCCTTGCCGTATGCCTCCTGGTAACGGTCCAAGTCAATTTCGGCGCCCGCCAAGAGCGCCTTGTCGCGCGCCAACTGTCCGTCCGCCTGGGTCAACGCCGCCTGATACGGCCCTGGATCAATTTCCGTCAGCAGATCGTTGGTCGTGACCATTTGGCCTTCGGTGTAATTGACTTGAACGAGCTGGCCGTCCACCCGCGGGGAAATCATGGCCGTGTAAACCGGAACCACCGTGGCTATCGCCACGTCCGTTTCGTCCATGTTTCCCTTGACGGCGTTGGTGACGGAAATGGTGACCGAAGGCGGCGCCTTGGCCGGCGGCTTTTTCCCATGCGTGTAAATCAGGTAGCCGATGAGTGCGCCAATAACCGCCAAAACGAGCACAATCCAAACGGCATGATGTTCGCCGGACGGTTTATGGGCGGCGGGCGCCGGATGGCCAGGCGCCGGGAGGGAAAGTGGCGGGGGAGCGGGGGCCGGGAGCTCA
>PLIU01000223.1:0-12535 GCA_003140095.1 Verrucomicrobiales bacterium
CGTGCCCGGCCAGCAGGAGCAGGCGCGAGGCGCGCTTGAGGCGCCGCAAATCGGCGCCGGATAATCGGTTGGGCGGCAGCTTTTCGGGCAGATCAATTTCAGCGGCAATTTTGCAGCGCTGACGGGAGACGTCGAAAAGTGTGACAGGCCGAAAGGCGGTGCGCCCCGAGCGAAATCCCTCCGCGTTTATGTTCCAGCCCGCGCCGAAGGCGGTGATGATCCCCGCGCCTGTGACGACGACACGATTTGGCTTCGCGGCCCTAGAACATCTTGGCGCGGGAAAGAGCACGCGATCCTCACCCTCGGATGGCANNGCCCTCCGCATCGAGGGCCGCCAGCACGCGTTCTTCTGTCATGATGAAACGCTCACGTTTGTAAATGATGTAGTCCTCGCGCATTGCGTCCGGTGTCATGTTGATGGTGACCAGATTGGCCCCGGCCCGCAAACCGCGGCGGTAGCCATCGCCATCGACGAGATTGAGCGCGCTGACGGCAGGAATGATCCAGTCCGGGCGCATGAGCCGGAGGGCCGCCATGGCGTTGAAAGCCCAATCGGCCTTGGCCGCGCGCGCTTTGGCAAAAGGGGTGTCACCGCCTGGGATGAACGGGCTGACACTGCAACCGGAGAGCGGCAGGGAGCGGGCCAATTCCAAATCCGCCAGGAGATCGCTCAAGGCTTGCCCCGGCAAACCGGCGATGAAACCCGAGCTGACGAACCATCCGCGCTGGGCCAACAGGCGGATATGGCGCAAGCGCTCGGGTAAGGTGCCGGGCGCGTGAACCGCATCGTAACGAACCGCCGCACCCGCTTCGAACTTCATGATGTAGATGGTGGCGCCGGCCGCCTGCAACTCATCGTAAATCTCCTCTGTCATGGTACCGAGGCAAAGGCTGACGCCGAGGGAAGTCTCGCGCTGCAGGGTTTCCAGCAGCGGCAACACCACCTGGCGCACCACCATCGGGTCTTCGCCGCTCTGGATATTCACATCCGTGACGGTGGCCGGAAGGTTTTCCAGTATTAGTCCGGCGATTTGTTCATGGCGGGCGCGGTAACGATGCAAAGTGCGATTATCCCGGCGCATCCCGCAATAGGAGCAGTTTTCGCGGCAGAAATTGGAAACTTCGACCACCGCGCGAACGAAAACGTTCCGGCCAAACTCGGCGCGCGTCGCTTCAGCGGCAGACTCATGCAATGCCGTCTGCCTGGATCCGCTGGCATTTAAATCGGTTTCATTCAAGTCACCCATTAAGAAGAATTTTTAAAATTTAAGCAAGTCCAGAATAACCCGGGTCAAGGCGCGTCCTCAATAGGGTAAAACCCTGCAATCGCAGGAGCGCCATGAACCGAACGGCGACCAGGCCAATCCAAGTCCATATTCACCGTCAATTTAACCAAGACCAGGCTGCGAGGCAACCATTCTCGCAATCCAAAAAAACAGAAATTACCGTTGGCGGGCACGCCACGGGAGGCTATCTTTAAGGTTCTCGTGGATTGGACCCGTCAATGCGTCGCCGTGATTCCGTGCTTCAATGAAGCGCCATTCGTTGCGGCCATCGTCGCCGAAGTCCGCCCACACTTGCCAAATATCATCGTGGTGGACGATGGTTCCATCGATGGCACGGCGTTGCTAGCAGAAGGTGCGGGCGCGGAAGTCATGCGGCTCGGCCGCAACGGCGGCAAAGGAGCCGCCTTGCGTGCAGGCTGGAGGCGCGCCTGCCAACGGGGATTCTCCTGGGTGCTGACGATGGATGGCGACGGCCAACACGCGCCGGAGGACATCCCGAAGTTTTTGGCCTGCGCGGAAAGAAAAGCCGCCGCGCTGGTGGTGGGCGACCGCATGGGAGATGCCGCGGCCATGCCGTGGTTGCGCCGGCAAGTCAACCGATGGATGAGCCGTCGGCTCTCCGGTCTGGCGGGCGTGCGGCTGCCCGATTCCCAATGCGGCTTCCGCCTTGCGCATTTGGAGACGCTGGCGCGGATGCCGCTGTCGGCCCGGCGATTTGAAATTGAATCGGAAACACTCCTCACTTTGCTGGCGGCGGGGCAGCGGGTGGAATTCGTCCCCATCCGGGTCATTTATGAATCGGGGCGAAGCCACATTTGCCCGTTGCTGGATACATGGCGCTGGCTGCGCTGGTGGGCGGCGCAACAAGCGGCGCCCCAATAGCATCATGGACGACATCCGGCCTCCAGCGCGACAGACGCCCTGTTTGCTCCAGCGATGGCTGCGCAAAGCATTGTCGCTGGCGATGGTGACGGTGGTGTTCGGCTGGTTTTATGGCTGGGCTTCGCCGTGGGCTTTCCCGAAAAACCAGATCGCGGGCTTCAAATACGGCGTCTTGCATGGCGCGCTGATGCCCCTGTCGCTGCCGGCCCTGCTCATAGGGAAGGACGTGCTGATTTACGCTCCAGAAAATTCGGGCCGAAGTTACAAAATTGGCTATATTTGCGGCATCAACGCGTGCGGACTGGTCTTTTTTGGCGCCGCCTTCCGCCGCCCAAAACTCACATCAGCCAATTCCGATAAATCTCAATAATGTCCAGTTCACCGCCGGCCCAATAACGATTGGGCGGCAATGAGAACACGCTTGTTCGGCGGTCGAACGAAAGGCGCACTGGCTGCGCCGGATGGTTCGGGTCGTAGGCTTGGAATGCAAGGCCTTCGCTGGTTTCCGCCGCCGCGAACAGAATCATGCTGTGATTGATGGTGAGGGACGGGAATTTGACCAAATGGATGATCGGAGGCACGTTTTGTTTGAGAGCGGCATCCAAAGATGCGGCGGTGCGGGCCTGATGCGCGCGCGAAATCGGGAATATCATCCGCCAGTGGCTGCGCAACACATAAGAGCGCCAGGCGCCGCCACATTCGGCTTTCAACAACGGCTCGCGCGCGCGGCTGAATTGCCGCAAATCCCCATAGCCAGGGATGACGATTTGTTTTCCAGGCTCGGCAGACGCGCGCGCATCGCGCGCCATGACCGCGCGAATGAGCCGGCGGCAGGCCTGGTCGTCGCCGGCCTTTTGGGTCTGGTCAAAGCGGGCGTGAAAAAGGAATTGGCGCGCCGCCCGAGTCAAGACGAAACAACGGTGCGCATAGTCCGGCTTTGGTTCGCGTCGGCTGAAAGTGGTTTTACCGGTGGCGGCATCGAAATGATATTCCCAAAACGTCTCATTCTCAAAGGCGAAGCTGTCCCGCGCGAAATTAAATTGGCGCGGGGCGGCAACCGGGAGATGGCTCGGCCTATCCATTTGGCTTGCGGAGGAAGTTAGGGTTGTATGAACTCTGTGGCAATGCTTTACGAACGGTGGCGCAAAATGGCGGCGGAACGGCGCGGTGACTTCGCGCTGCACGACCTTGCCTGCGGGCGGCGCTGGACGTTCGCCCAACTGTTCGCCGCCGGCGAGGCGCAGGAAACGGACGGGCGCAGTATGGTTTGTCCGCAAGGCCAATCGGCCGCCTTTATTTTTTCGCTTCTGTCCGCCTGGCGCACGGGAAAGGTCGCCTGCCCGCTGGACGCTGGACAAGACCTTCCGGAGGTGGCGTTGCCGCCCGAAGGTTGCATTCACTTGAAGCGGACCTCGGCCACAACGGCCGCCGCGCGCCTGCTGGCTTTCACGGCCGAGCAACTGGCCGCCGACGCGGCCCAGATTGTCGCGGCCATGGGCTTGCGTCCAGACTGGCCGAACCTCGGCGTGGTTTCGCTGGCGCATTCCTACGGATTTTCCAATTTGGCGCTGCCGCTGTTGCTGCATGGCATTCCGCTGATCCTGGCGCCATCGCCGTTGCCGGAGATCATTCGCCGCGCCGCAGCCGATGAATCGGCTGTCACTCTGGCGGCTGTGCCCGCCCTGTGGCGCGCCTGGCACGAGGCCGGCGGCGTCCCGGCGCAGGTACGGCTGGCCATTTCCGCCGGCGCGCCGCTGCCGCTGAGCCTGGAGCAGGCGGTGTTCGCGACCAGTGGAATTAAGATCCACAATTTTTACGGCGCCAGCGAATGCGGCGGCATTGCGTACGAGGCCAGTCCGGCGCCGCGCACGGACGCCGCTATGGCTGGAGTTGCCCTGCCAGGGGTCCGCGTGTCGGTGAATGGCGAGGGTTGTTTGACAGTGCGTGGTCCGGCAGTCGGCCACTCTTATTGGCCCGAAGCCTCCGAAGCGCTCGGCGAGGGAAAATTTCAAACAAGCGATCTGGCCGAAGTGAAAAACGGATTGGTGTTCCTGCGGGGGCGTTTGAACGACCTCATCAACGTGGCCGGCCGAAAAGTATCGCCGGAGACAATCGAGCGCGCGCTGCTGGCCCATCCGTGCGTGCGCGAATGCCTGGTCTTCGGCGCGCCCAGCCCAGATGAGCAGCGCACGGACATGATTGCGGCGGTGGTCGCTTCCAGCGCGGGAGAAATGGAGTTGAAGCAATTTCTCCTGGAATCCTTGCCGCCCTGGCAAGTGCCGCGCTGCTGGCAATTTGTCGAATCGCTGTCGGCCGGACCGCGCGGGAAAATTTCTCGCGCGGAATGGCGCGCGCAATTCATTGGTTGACGGGCCGCAATGCCTCGAGTAAACAAATCTGATCGCGACGGAAATGCCCCTCAAAGTCTGAAACATGAAAACACACTGCGACCCGCTCATTGAAGAAGTCCGCCGCGCCCGAATGGAGCTCTCATCGGAGTTCGGTCATGACATTAAAAAAGCTGAGCGCCTTCCTCCGCAAAGAAGAACGCAAACAACCGCAGCGGCTGGCAAACTCTCGCCATACAAGCAAGGCGAGGCAAATGACGCCTCTGTCCGCTTGATGCTGTCAAGAAGGCGGCGCTTCTCCGCTCAAGGTCAATTCCGCAGAGAGCACCAGCTTGTCGCCGACGCGCGCGCGGGCCTCGGCCTGGATTAAATTGCTCAGCCGTCCGATGACGCGCGCTTCCAGTTGCACGACGTCGCCGGGCCGGGCCGCGCCGAGAATTTTCACGCCGCGCAAGGCAGTCAGCTTCAAACCCGCCAGAGGCGCGATGGCCGGATCACTTTGCGCCACCACGCCCGCGAGTTGCGCCGCCGCCTCGATGAGCAGCACACCGGGAAAAATAGGGTCGCCGGGAAAATGTCCGCGCAGAAATGGCTCGTCGCCACGCACGCGATATTCGCCCGCGCCTTCCTTGCCGGGGGTGAGGCTCGAAACGTTGTCCAGGAAGCGAAACTCCGGGCCGTGCGGCAGGACCTCCAGTGCGATTTTTCCTGTGTCGCCGGTGTTCATTTGGCGAAGGGCTCGGTGACTTTGAAATCCGCCGGGGGCTTCCATTGGAACAGATTTTCGTCCAAGGCCGCGTTGGCCACGGCATGTGTGAAATCGTTTCTCATGCTAGAGCCGTCGATGAAAACCAGTTCCGTTGCGGCGAGGGAAAAATCGTTGGTGGCGAGGCTGACGCGCAGTTCGGGCATGATCTGGCGCGCGGCCGCGCTGCGCGGTTGCAGCGCCACCAGCCACGTGGCGTTGGTTTGGGTGAGGGATTGGATTTGAAATTGGGCGTCGAATTCCTGGCGGGTGCGCGGAAAGCCCGCGTCCAGCAGCGACATGGCATCGCGCCAGGCGCGCGGGGCGGATGCGCCCAGAGGATAATGCTCGGCGCGTTTGAGGCGCGGATAGATGACGAACATATCATCCGCGTGCCGCAGGGCGATGGTTTGCGCCGGGCGGCCCAGTTCCCAGCGAAATTGGTTGGGCAGGGAAAACCACAAGTGGCCATCGGCCACGAGGGGTTGGACGAGGGTTTTGAGTGTGCGTGTTTGCACGATATCGGCCGACAAGGTGTGAACCCGGGCCTGCGCCGCAAACCAGGCGTCCAGCACGGCGTTGGTGTCCGCCGCGCGCAGAGTGGCCGAGGCCAGCCCGCAGAGGGCCGCTGCAAAGATGGCGCGCCAGAAGGTCATTCGCCGCGCGGCGGCCAGATGGGAACAAAATGATACCATTGCGAAATATACTGCCGAATGGGCAGTTGGAAAACACTCATGATTTCCTGGGTTAATTGGATGCGCGCGGCCCGGTTGCCGATCATGGCGCGATCGTAAGGAATTTCCGGGCGGATTTCCCCCTCATAACCTCCGGCCGCGCGCACGATGCAGGCGGGCAAAATCGCGCAACCGGAAGCGCGCGCCAGTTCCGCCGCCGCGATGGAGGCAGAGAAGGGCCGGCCAAACAAATGGACGTTGACGGCGGTGGGCGCAGCCGGCCGGTCCATCAGCAACGCCACCGTCGCGCCATCCTGAAGGCGTTTGACGATCTCCATAAACGCGAAGGCATCCTCGCCCACTACAATCGTCTCCACCCCCCAGCGCGCACGGGAGGCTTTGCGCATTTCGGTCAGAACCGGGTCGGGTTCGGGTTGCGTCAAGACGATTAATTTGAAGCCCTTGCAGGGGAGAAACGCGCCGCCGATCTCCCAGTTGCCCAGATGCGGGGTGACGAGCAGGACGCCTTTGCCGCGGGCCTCGGCCGTCTGGTAGATTTCCCAGCCTTTCCACTGCATGACCCAACTGTCCAGGTCCGCCCCGCCTTCGTAGCGCCAGAGGTCGGCGACCTTGAGGGCAAATTCAGTGAAAAGGGCGCGAGCGGCCAAGGCGGCGGCGGCCGGATCATCGTTCAAGACGGGCTGCAAGTTTTGCACCACGACCTCGCGACGGCGCGGCGCCAGCCGCCAGTATAGGGCCGCGCCGCACCTGGCAAAGGTCCGAACCATGGAGACGGGGAGATGACGGGCCAGCACCAGGCCCATTCTCCAAAATGCTCCGCGGTAAAATTGGGAAGGCGCCGATGGAGCCGCGGCTGCCAATTCGTCCTTGCGACCGGCCAGGAATGTCCACCAAACCGGCAGGAGAAAAATCGAGATCAACATGTTGCCCGCCAATCCGACGGCGCAAATCTGGCCCAGACTGGCCATACCGGCGTTGCTGGAGAAGCCCAGAGAACCGAAGCCCGCCACCGCGGCGCCGCCGCAGAGCCACAACGCGCGTCCCACCGAGCGCCGGGCGGCTTCCAAACTGCCGCCATGCCGCCGCAAGGCCAGTTGCATGAAGAGGCTGTAATCCACGCCGGTGCCGAGAATCAGGGGCAGGGCCATGAGGTTGAGCACATTCCATGACCAGCCCACGATGCGCATCACTGCGAGAAGACAAAAGCCGCTTAACAACAAGGTGCCAAGGCTGAGGCAGATCTCCTCCAGGCGGCCAAAGGCGAGCCACAAGGACAAGAGCACAAGGCCGGCCATGGGCGGAAGAACCTTCCATAGATTATGTTTGACTTGATCCAGCACGGCCTGTCCCAGCAGAGTCCAGCTTGAAAGCCAGACGCCCTCGGGCGGCAGCGGGCCGCCGGCCCGGGCCAGCGCGGCGGCATCGATGTTCTGCGCCGCCGGATAAAGAAAGCCGGCGGCGAAAAGGCCTTGTGGATCGCGCGCGGCAATCTTCTCAAAAATCCACTGGCTGGCGGCGTTGGACGGCCAAAGCACATTGGTCGTGGACGCGGCTTGCCGCCACGTTTGGAGGATTTCGTCGTTCAAGCCCAAAGAAGCTCCGGTAAATCCGCTGGCCAGCGCCGCCGCCCGCATGGCGCCGCTTTCGGCCACGAGTCGCCGGGCGGTGGCGCGGTTGGCCGACTGCATTTGGGGACGAGGCCAGAGCGCATCGGGCAACGTGAAGCCCGTGAGCAAATGGTTGGAGACGGCGTTGTCCAGGACCGGTTTGATCGCGGCCAAGCGCTCCGAGATTTGGCTTTCATCACGACCGGCCACGACCAGCCAAAGAGGTTCTTGTTTCTGGCCGAGTTTTTCCTTGATGGCGTTGAGCGCGGCGTAGGCCTGGCTGTGGCGAGGTTCCATGGCGTGGGTGCTGGCATCCATTTTGGGCCATCCGAAAGACAAGGTGAAGGCGCAAAATAAAATCAAACCGCCGCTGAGGGTAAAAACCAGATTTGCGCGCAACGGACGGAGCGGTTCGGCGGCGGGCTTTTCGATGGCCGGAGCCGGTTGAGACGCCCGCGGCGCCATGCGATCGGGAAACAGCGGCGGCAAAAAGGCCATGATCATGACCAGGGCCGAAAGGGCCACGCCGAGGCCGACCAGGGAGCCGAGTTGGGCCAGACCGGGCAAGCCCCCGAAGTTGAGCACCAGAAAGGCGGAGATGGTGGTCATGGCCGCCCAAAAAATGCTCGGCGCGATGGCGCGGCGGATTTCCGGGACGGAAAGCAGCGGGTAGGCGAGGGCTTCCTGGTAATGCACCACGGCATAATCCACGGCCAGACCGAGCAGGATCGCGGCAAAGCCCATGCTGACGACGTTGACGGCGCCGAAAATCAGGCCGCCCAGTCCGAGCGTTCCGGCCAGAATCAGCGCCAGCAGGGTCAAGAGCCAGAGCATCGGTTTCCAGCGCCGGTGCGCCAGCCAAAATAAGCAGGCGATGATGAGCGCGGTGCCACCGACTGAAAGCGTGATGTCGTGTTTCATGCTGGCGGAAATTTCCGCGACGAACACGGGCCGGCCCGTGTAGCCGAGAGTCACCTGGCTGGCGGGGGGCAAGGAACTTTCCGCGATGTTTTTCACGGCGTCGAACCAGTCCGTGCATTCGCGGTAACCGTTCAATTCGCCGCGGGCCTTGACGAAAATAAGGCGGAATGCGCCGTCGGCGGAGGCGAACATATCCTGTCCCTGGCCGAAACCCGGCGCGGCGCCGGCGATGGCCGGGGGCAATTGGGTCAGGCCAAAGGGGTCGTAGCTCCATTGGGCGAGATCGACGGGGGAGAGTGTGGTGGCCAGCCGTTCGCGCGTGGCACTGAGGACGGCGTTCAGGTTGGTTTCGGCGAGGTGATCGGCCAGTTGGCCAAAAACGGCCTGCGGTTGATTGAGCCAAAGGTAGCCGATGAGTTCCGCCATTTGTTCCGGGTGTTCCAGCCACGGCGGTTGCCAGGTGGCGTCGGCCACAAGATTGGCGGCCTGGCGCAAATGGGCGGCGATGGATTGGGCGGAGGTTTTGGCGTCGTCCGCGCCGGCGGCGCGGACTGTCAAGATGAGTTCGCGCGAGTTGGCAAAATGTTGCTGGTACATCTTCAGGCCTTGCACGGCGGGCATGCGCGCGGGCAGAAGGCTGAGCACGTCGGCGTCGAAGTGGAGGCGGGCAAACCCGGCTGCCATTGGGAGGAGCAGCGCCAGCCACCACCCATGGAACCAACGCGGCCTCATTGGAAGAATTGGCCCTCCAGGAATTCGCCCGAGCCGGAATTATCGAGCCTCCAAGAATGGTCCGCCTGGCTGGTGAAGCGCCAGGGACCGCCGGCGGGCGCGCCGGCCAGGAGGCGCGGAAGTTGAAACCAGAGGAATCGCGTTGGCGGCGCGCCGTGGCCGCGCCAGGAATGACGCGCCAAGTCGATTTGCCAGCGGCCATCGGCCACCTGCGCCGAGGCCAGCGTAAAAGGGATTTTGGAGAATTGGATCACATAATTGCCATTAGTGTTGACTGCCAGCAACAGATCGCCGCCGAGTTCCGGGCGGCCTTGGGACGGTTTCCAGACGGCTTGGCCCTGGCGCAACCGCCAGCCAGGCGAGGCGAAATCAGCGGGCGGCAAAGGATGGGCCGTGCGGCAGGCGACGCAAAACAGGAGTCCGAGCGACAACAGCGTGTTGGCAATCAACGCAGGACGCGGCGGCTGGATGGGCGGCGAAATAGGAAGGTGAGGGTTCAAACCTTTTCCGCGTTGCGGTACGGGTTCAGTTTCCGCGGTCTGCTTGCGCCGAAAAAAATGCGCGGCACGATCGGGAAGACGCGCTGTATCTTGACCAGGAGAAAGAAATACTCCAGGCGCCAGCGCAAAGCCCATCCGCCTTCCAACTCGCCGGCCAGCACGGCGTTGACGGCGGAGGGCAGATCGTAGTGATCGCCTGGGCGCAGGAACAATTCCATGAACGGCGTGGTGTAGTAGTTCTCGACCACACGCCAGTAGAACCGCAGCCCCCGGCGAACGCGCTTTTCGTAAGTGGCGAACAAACGCGGGTTGGGTTGGCCGCGTTCGAGGCATTTTCCGACCACTTCGGCCGCCAGTTTGCCGGACCACATGGCCAGGAAAACGCCGGCCGAAAAAATGGGGTCCATGAAGCCGGCGGCGTCTCCCACGCGCAACAAGCGAGGGCCAACCAGGCGGCGATTGTGATAGCTGAAATCGCTGGTGGTTTGCATTGCGCCCACCAAGCGGGCGTCCTTCATGCGTTTGCTGACCGGCGGAGTGGAATCGACCCAGCGTTGAAAGATTTCCCGCGGAGTGCCGTCGGAGGCGGTGAACTCATCCTTGTCAAAGACAATACCCACGCTGGTTTTGGCGGCCGAGATGGGGATGATCCAAAACCATTTGTTTTGCAGGCGAATAATGACGGTGTCGGTCCTGGGTTCGCCGGCATCGAGGGCGACATTTTCAAAGTGGCCGAAGAGGGCGAGCTTTTTCCATTTGGGATGCATTTCGCGCAGATTTTCCTGGTTGCCGGTCAGGTTGCCGCGGCCGGAGGCGTCGATCAAATACGAGGCGCGAAAGTGATGAGTTTGGCCGGCGGGATCGCGCGCCTCCACGTTGACAGCATCGGCAGCGGCCTCAAAGCGGCTGACGGTCCAGCCCTCGCGCACGTCGGCCCCCGAGGCGCGGGTGTGTTTGAGCAGGAGATGATCCAGCACGGCGCGTTCGACCTGGATGGCATCGGGGGCGCGGTTGAATCTGCCTTCACGGAAAACAAAGCGGGTGGAGATGGAACCGTTGCCCAGCTCGAATTGGGCGGCGTATTTCATGGGGAAACCCGCGGCGCGCAAGGCGGGCAGGACACCCATCTCCTCGAAGATAAGCATGTTGCACGGCAGCAAAGATTCGCCAATGTGGAAGCGCGGAAAGACTTCTTTTTCCAGGGCGAGCACGTGTTTGCCGGCGCGCGCCAGAAAGGTGGCGACGCTGCTGCCCCCCGGACCGCAACCGATTACCAAGGCGTCGTATGTCGTGGTTGTCACGAAACAATTTTTCAGGAAAATTGGGGAAATGCAAGGGTGGATCGCGGTTTTTGGGGCTCAGGAGAAGTGCTGGGATACGTCAGAACCGCGCCTTTTCGGAAGATTTTTCACCACGGATGGCACGGATGCCCCGGATGGAAAAACCGCCGGTTCGTATCCGTGTCATCGGCGAAATCCCTATGAACCCAGCGTGGCGAGCCGCAAGCAGAGCGAGGATCATGGAGGGACAAGGCAAGGGCAGGGGAATGTTTGGCAGGGGAATGGGAAGAAGGCTTCTCGGATTTGCAGCACGAAGGGAGGAGTCTGCAATGGCCAAGTCCTTGTTTTTCCTGGCAAGAACATGGCCGCAAAAGAACGCAGCGCGGCATGCCGCAACCCAATTCTTACCACGAAGAACACGAAGAGCACGAAGAAGAAGCATCCATATGGTCCTTTTCAAGACTTCGTGTTCTTCGTGTCTTTCGTGGTGAGGAGTCTTTTCAGAAAAAAGCATATCGCGGCACAAAGAGCGCAGAGACAGAAAATCCTGATATTGTCTTTGCATTGCAACATCTCGAATTCGAGGCAGTGCGGAAAGCCAGTGTTTTGCGGACGTTGCATGCGACAAGGCGTTGCCGGTTGCGGCTGAGTCTGAACTCGACGGCATCTCCGGAGCGCAGATCGCGTATCGTCATCGGGAGGTCCACCTGGTGAGCGCCGAAAAAGAGGGTGTCGAGCGGGTTGACGAGGATGAAGCCAAATTTTTCGCCTACGCTCTGCACAAACCCATGAAACCAGCCGCGGTTGTCCGACGAGCGTGTCGGCGATTTGGCGTGCCGTGGCGGTGACGCGTCTGGCAGCGAACGTATTGGAACTTGAAGTGTGCCCCGTGCTTACGGAGGCCGCAATGCCGTTCTGAAGGTCTTCCAGCGAAACGAATGAGTTACAGGAAGCCTTAAGACCTTCTGTGGTCGTTTTTGGGCCGAAAACGATAATGGAGATGCCGTCCGATCGCAGGCGGTTAATCATGGGTGTAAAATCTGAATCGCCGGAAACTAACCAAATCTCAGCCACATGGCGTTCCCTCGCGATGACAGCCGCTTCAAATGTAGGGGCGATGTCCGAGGCGTTTTTCCCGGGTCGGGTTGTTGGCAGTGGAGAACGACATGCGAGTCGCGACAGAGCACTTGACGCACATGGGCATTCGTAGGATAATGCTACCATGAGATTTTTACGCAGGGCGGTGAAGGGGACTGGTGGCCGCATCAGGGGAACTGCGGCTGCTCCGCGTTGAGGGCGCGCCGGGCGAGCCTCGACCACCAAAGCTCGCTGAGCCGGGTTCATTCAGTAAGGCGGGAGGCTTTCAACGCAAAGTCGCGAAGGCGCAATGACGCAAAGGGGTTTCCGACCACCAAAAGGTGGATGTTGCTTAAGGAGCCAATTGCGCATCCCGATCTCTCTGCGTCTTGGCGTCTTGGCGTCTTGGCGTTAATGGTTCCGGCTGAGGCGGCAATCAAAGTGGATCAAACCGAATCAAAC
>PLIU01000223.1:12584-19165 GCA_003140095.1 Verrucomicrobiales bacterium
AAGGTGAATCAAACCAAATCAAAGCAAATCAAACCTGCGGGGTGGTTGGTGTGTCCCAAAATTGGACAATTCGATGCGAAAGCGGTCGGCAGAGGGGGACTGGTCAAACCCAGTCAAACCGAATCAAACCCAGTCAAACTATCAAGGGCTTGCAGGAGTCAGAACAAATTAAGAACGGCCCGCTCTACGGACTGCTCGCCCCTCCCGAAAAGGTCAATTCTGGTCAAACCCAGTCAAACTCAATCAAGGTGAATCAAACCAAATCAAACCTGCCAGAGGGGGAAATTGGCCGAAATTGGACTCGGCGGCGCCGAAAGAGGGCGGCGGAACACCGCATGGTCAAACCCCATCAAAGCGGGTCAAGCCCGGGTTTTGTTCCAAGAAATCGAGTTACGGCTCGACGGAGTTGCCCTACCGTCTCAAGTCAAACCCAATCAAACCGAATCAAACCTGCCAGAGGGAGAAATTGGCCGAAATTGGGCTCGGCGGTGCCGAAAGATGGTGGCGGAACACCGCATGGTCAAACCCAATCAAACCGGGTCAAACCCAGTCAAACTTAGGGACTCGCAGGAGTCAGAACAAATTCAGAACGGCCCGCTTCGCGGGCAGCTCCTCCCTCCCGAAGGGTCAAATCGGGTCAAACCAGAAAAGGTTTCGTCATCATCCCGCGAAATCGAGTTACGGCTCGACGGAGACGGAACAAATTCAGAGCGGCCCGCTTTGCGGGCTGTCTCCCTACCCGCTGTCTCGCCCCTACCGGCTGGAAAATGCGAATCCTTTTCGCGGCGGGGCCGCCACATGACTAATCCCCCGAATCCTCGTAACGCACGCGTTGCGCCTGCGCAAAAACAAACTCATCCGCCTGGCGCGTCAGGCCAAAGAATTCGGCTTCGATCTTGTCCCCCCTCCAACAAGCCGCCTGACTCTGCATTCGTAAAACGTTAAATGCCAATGCTTTACAAATGAGTTAATTAGAAGCGCGGCAAAATAATCCTGAAACGCATGTCCGATTTGGCGCAAAGACAATGTGTAGCCTGCAAGGGCGGCGTCCCGCCGCTGGCAGGCGATGAGCTGACCCGGCTGGCACGTGAACTCCAGGCCGCTTGGCGGGTCGTCAACGAACATCATCTTGAGAGGGAGTTCAAGTTTCCGAACTTTCTCCAGGCCCTCCAATTCACCAACCGCGTGGGCGAGCTGGCTGAGGCGCAGAACCATCACCCCGATATTTACCTGGCCTGGGGAAAAGTGAAATTGACTCTGTGGACCCACAAAATCGACGGCCTGACCGAGAGTGATTTTGTCTTCGCCGCCAAGGTTGACCAATTGCCGGCGGTCCAAGTGGCGCCCATGGTGATTTGAGAAGGCGGCCGCGCGTAGCTGGCTTTTATTTGGCGCAATGAAAATGAGGAAACTGACGTTTTATCACCAGAAAAGACGCGACGGTGGCATTCGAACTGGAGTGGAACTCGATGGTGAGCGAATTCTTGAATGCTTTGAGCCCGGCTCCGCTCTGGAAGATTAATATGATGGATTGATGTGCGTTGCGCACAGAGGACGTGGCCCTCGGAACCGGAAGGGGTGCGAGCGTGGCTGTTAGAAAATGCTCAAAAAATCGAAAATGGTTTAAAGGATTACGCAGCCGAACTGGGCGCTGGAATTGATATCAATTGGCCTGCAAAACATGTTGTCTCCAGCCGAAACGGCCTGAAAATTGAGATTTTCTACTCGGCCATGCCGCGGGTCGGTGGCCGCGAGATACAAACAGAACTTCTTGAAGCTTGCCAAGAATTGGCAGACGATTTTCGCCGAACTTCCAAGCTGTGAACTGGCAGATGCCCACTCATGGCCACACGGATTCTCGACGCCGACGTGTTGATCGGTCATTATTATCGAGGCAATTGCAAAACGCCCGCACGCCGAAGTCGTCACAAGGGCTCGGGACTTCTTAAGGACGCCTCCGAGGCAAACCTAACATGACTCAGCCGGAAGATTTTTTTCGCAGCGCCCATTCCGGTTTAGACATTCGCGAAGTTTCACTCCACACTGGGCGGCCTAAACGACATGGCCATCGATAGTCCCGCGCTCAGCATCGTGCTTCCTTGTTACAACGAGGAGGGCAATCTGCGTCCGCTCTTCCAGGCGGTGCATGACGCGCTGGACGCGCTGCGGTTGCCTTACGAAATCATCGTGACCGACGACGGCAGCACGGATGCCTCCTGGGCCACCTTGAAGGAATGCGCCGCGCGCGACCCGCTCCTGCGCGGGCAAAGGCTGGCGCGCCATTGCGGCCAGTCCGCCGCGCTCTGGGCCGGCATCCAGGCGGCGCGCGGCCATTGCATTATCACTCTGGATTCGGACCTGCAAAATGACCCGCGCGATGTGCCGGCTTTTTTGCAGGCGCTGCAAAAATTCGACTGCGTCTGCGGCACGCGCGTGGCCGCCCGCCGTCAGGGCGACAACTGGGTGCGCATCGCCTCCTCGCGCATCGCCAATTGGGTGCGCAACACTTTGTCTGGTGAAGACATCCAGGACGCGGGCTGCACTTATCGCGCTTTCAAGCGGGAGTGCGTGGCCGGGCTGAAATTTTTCCAAGGCATGCACCGCTTCCTGCCAACGTTGATCAAGATGGAAGGATTCACGGTGACGGAAATCCCCATCTCGCACCACGCGCGCTTGGCGGGACAGACCCATTACGGGGTCTGGAACCGGCTTTTCGCCTCTTCTTATGATTTACTGGCGGTGCGATGGATGAAAAAGCGGATGTTCCGTTTGGACATTGCGGAGAAGATCAACTGACGCGGTTGCGCGCCAGGAACGAAGGCGTGATCGCCAGCCCGCCCCAGGAAGCGGGCTGATGATTGGCCAGAAATACCTCGCGCAGCTTTTCGTCGTAAGGAACAAGAGCCGTCCAGAGACAGCCCGGCGTGTCCTGCCAGCGCGCGTCCGGCCGGCCGCCGTCGAGGCGCTGAAATTTGGCCGCCCGGATTTGATGGTTCCACATGAAATCGCGATTGGTGGCAATCAGCTTGTCGAGGTCCTGGCGTGTGAAAACCACCCCGTGCTCGAACGCCGTCACCATAGCCTCCACGTCGATGTTGTAATAGCCGCCGTTGGGATGAACGCCGACCCAATGCCGCGGCGAACCGTCCGGCTTGTAATCCCATGGACCGGCGGGTTCCCAATAATTCCAGACAAAGTATTTGCCCTCCGCGCGCGTCTGCAGGCGCGACTTCATGACGCTCCACCACTTCTCGGCGTGCGCCCCATAGACCGGTTTGCCGGTGGCGTCGTGCAGGGCCAGGAGCCAAAGGGCGATCTCGTTTTGTTTGTTGTCGGGATTGGAAAAACCATCGGTGGCGCGACGCGCATAGCTTTCAGTCCATTGGCCCGTTTGCTGGTCGATGCCAAAGACCGGCACCACCCAGACGCCGCCCTCTTTGACCTCGCGCCAGCAACCGCGCGCGATCCACTTCTCGAACGTGCTCTCCGCCAGCTTCAGCCAGGCTTGCGCCTGTTCGCCCCATTTCTCCTTGAGCGCCGGATCGTGGAGAATGTCGCGCGCGGCCAGAACGGCCGGACGCAACGCCATGGCCTCGCCCAGCAAGCTGTCGCTATAAAGATTCTCTTCGACATTTCCACCTGTGCCGCTTTTGGGCCAGCCCACGAAGCCGTCGGGTTCCTTGACGCTTCGCGCCGTCCAGGCACGGGTCCAATCGGCCAGCCTCTCCAGCCAAGCGGCCTCGCCCGTGGCGCGGTAACCATAATAAAACCCGTTGAGGAAGGGACTGACCAGCCAGCCCAATTCCTCGCCCATCTCGCGGTCGCAATAGCGGTTTCTGGCATCGGAGAGGATGTTCTTCTGCCAGCGTGCGAGCCAATCCTTGGCCAGGGCCGGGTCCAATTTGACGGCGCCCTCCGCCGCCCAGGCCTCGGGCCGCATGGCCGCCCAAGCCGCCAGGGCGGCCGCGCGTTTAATGAACTCACGCCTGTTACGCATATTCAGTCAAACATTTTTCCAGGGTTCAAAATGCCGTTGGGGTCCAGCACCCGCCGCAGTTCGCGGGTGACACGCATTTGGGGGCCGCCCAGGAATTTGGGCAGGAACGATTTTTTGGCCAGGCCGACCCCATGCTCGCCGGTAATGGTGCCGCCCAGACGGATGGCTTCGTCAAAAATCTCTTTGAAAGCCTCTTCCACGCGGTGCATTTCCTCCTTGTTCCGCTCGTCGGTGAGGAAGGTCGGATGCAGGTTGCCGTCGCCCATGTGGCCGAAGGTGCCGATGCGCAACCGGTACTTCCGGGCGATGGCGGCGACAAAACGGATCATGGCCGCCAGTTCGCTGCGGGGAACGGTCGCGTCCTCCAGGATGGTGGTGGGCGCCACACGCGCCAGCGCGGAGAAGGCGCTGCGGCGGGCGCTGGCCAGCTTGTTGCCTTCGGCCTCGTCGCGGGCCACGCGCACTTCCAGGCAGCCTTGGGCGCGGCAGATTTGTTCCATGCGCGCGGCTTCGTCGGCCACCGCGGCAGGATGGCCGTCGGTTTCCATCAACAGCAGCGCCTCGCAATCTAGCGGCAGGCCGATTTTGGCGTAATCTTCCACGCAATGAATGGTAGTGCGGTCCAGAAATTCCAGCGTGCAGGGAATAATGTGCGCGGCGATGATGGCCGACACCGCCTCGGCCGCGTGGTCCATTTGCGAGAAGGTCGCCACCATCGTTTTCTTGGCCGCCGGCTTGGGGATCAATTTGAGCAAAACCTGGGTGATCACTCCCAGCGTGCCTTCCGAGCCGATGAAGAGGTCCTTGAGTGAATAGCCCGCGACGTCTTTGACGCACTTGTTGCCTGTCCACATAATTTCTCCGTCTGGCAGGACGACCTCCAGGCCCATGACGTAATTGCGGGTGATGCCGTATTTGAGGCCGCGCAGCCCGCCGGAATTTTCCGCCACATTGCCGCCAATGGTGGAGATTTTCATCGAACCCGGATCGGGCGGATAAAACAGCCCGGCGGCCGCGGCGGCGTCGGCAATTTGCAAGGTGGTGACGCCGGGTTCGACCAGCATGGTCAAGTTGGCGCGGTCCAACTCCAGGATGCGGCACATTTTCACGGTGCAGAGGACGATGCAATCCGGACTGGGCACACTGCCGCCGCTCAACCCCGTGCCGGAGCCGCGGGTGACGACGGGGATTTTGGCGGCATTGGCGAATTGAAGGACTTCGCGCACTTCCTGTGTCGTGGAAGCGAATACCACGCAGCCGGGCATTTGTCGCAACGCGGCGGTGCCATCGAAGGAGTAAGTGATCAGATCTTCCTCCGCCGTCAGCACATTCGCCGAGCCCACCCGACGTTGCAAATCGCCGATGACGCCTGGAGCCAACATCGTTGGCAAGAATGAGCGCCGGACCCAACCGTGTCAACCTTGCAGCCTGGAGGGTAGTGTCCTTCTAAGAAACTGCTGGCGAAAGTGGAGCACAAAAAGATGTTCGACCCGATAATCGCCTCGCAACGCTTTCTCGATGGTGGCTATGCTAATTTACGGGCGCGAGGCACCAGGGACAGAACGGTCATAGCTTGCCCGAGAGCTCCCGGAAACCATTAACGCCCTGAGGGAAGAAAGACCAGTTTCTTAAATCATTAGCCTCCTTCCAGGATGTTTGCAGGAGTTGGGGGCTAATTTGAAATTCACAAGCGCGGCAACGCTATCCACACCAACCACAAAGCGCATAAGATCAATCCGAAAGCGGAGTGTCCTCTATGCCGCTTCGACGAGAATATGGCCGTGGCGAACAATAGGACGATCACAGGAAAGCTCGTATCGCGTAAGTCACCAAACCAAAACCAATATCCCAAGTCAGGTGTTGTAAATGATTTTGGCGTGTTCCACAGGGCTAAAATCAAGCCCGATGAAAACAACTCCACCGTCCAACGCCATAATCGCAAAAAACCAAATTTTCGATTCGTGGGCATGGGGTGTTCTTGCATACAGTTCATTTCTTCCCCCTCGCTTGCGCCGCAATCGCCACTCTGACCGCCGTAATGGTGCCGGTGTCACCCACTATTCTATGAGGGCGGCCCGAACTTTTGCGGCCACCCCGAAATCCACCCATCTTATTTCACCGGGCAGCGTTCTTTTCATCCTCCGCTTCCATGGCATCGAGTATTTGAAACCGCTCGAGTGCCCGTCGGTCAAACTCGGCCAGAGTTGCGGCTTCCTCCTCTGCATCGAATGATACAGCGCATAATTTCACGTCGCGCTTCGTGGGACAGCTTTGGGATATCAGAGATGATTTCCGCTCTGCTCATGTTGAAAAAATACACGGCAAAAATGAGTCAGTCAACATACTTCATTCTTCAATCCAACAGCCGCGGTCTCTCCTGAAATGTCTTCAAAACCAATTCGCCGAATATGGTGTTCGCCCAGGCGAACCAGGAGCGGGTGAATATCTTTGGATCGTCCTTGTGGAAGGCTTCGTGCATGAAACCGGTCCCCGCGTGCGTCTTCTGCAATGTCCGCAGGCAGGCGCGGATTTCTTGGTCGTCCGTGCTGGTCAGGCCGCGCGTGATGATGCCCAAGGGCCAAAT
>PLIU01000272.1 GCA_003140095.1 Verrucomicrobiales bacterium
AGAATTCTGTCTCACGCCCATGGTGAAGTTCCCGCCGATGCATAAAGCGGCGAATGCCAACGGCCCCGCGGCGCTTATCAATTCCATGTCCTTGGTCAGCGCCGTGTCGCCGGAGTAATAAAAATTGCCCTCCGCGGTTTCGACGACAAAGCCGCCGGGATTGCCGCCGTAACTGCCATCGGGGAGGCTGCTGGAATGGATGGCGTTGACGTAGCGCAATCGCCCGAAATCGAAGAGCGTGCTGCCGTGATTGATCGGATGCGTTTTGCGCGCGGACTGTTTGGCCAGCCAGACCGCGACTTCGTACGCGGCAATGATGGTCGCCCCGGTCCGGTTGGCGATGGCGACGGCGTCCAACATGTGGTCCTGGTGGCCGTGTGACACCAGGACGTAGTCCGCTTTGAGGCTGTGCAGGTCGATGACCGCGGCCTGCGGATTACCGCTGATAAAGGGATCGAACAAAAGTGTGTGTTGGGCCGTTTCGACGGTGAAACAAGAATGCCCGTAATACGTGAAATTCATTTTTTCTGAAAGATGAAGATGTGTTGGCGGGGAAGTTTTTCGATGGTTTCGACCCATTGCAAGGGCAGCAGGGCGGCTTCCTTGCGCACTTGGGCTTCCGACATCTTGTGCAGCGGTTTGATGGGCACGGCGGGGTCTTCGGCGCGGTATTCCACCCACACGATCCGGCCGCCGGGTTTCAAAGCGCGCACGATGGACTGCATCATTTCGTAAGGATGATCGAATTCGTGATAGACATCGACCATCAGCACGACATCGACGGAATGGGCCGGCAGATGGGTGTCGGTCACCGTGCCCAAAACGGACTGGAAATTAGTGGTCTGGTGTTCGGCCATTTTCTTGGCCAGCAAATCCAGCATTTCCTGTTGAATTTCGACGCAATAAACCCGGCCCTTGTCGCCCACCATTTTCGCCATGCGCCAACTCAAGTAACCGGTGCCCGCCCCGATGTCGGCGGCGACGTCGCCCGGGTGCAGCGGAAGTGATTGCAAAAGGAGGTCCGGGCGCTCCTCCTGCTGCCGTTCCGGGCGTTCGAGCCAATCGGCGCCCTGGTGCCCCATGACCTGCGCGATCTCGCGCCCGGCGTAAAACTTGCCGATGCCATCGGGATCATGATCGGCGCGGTAGGTGTAGTCGGCAGTTTGGGCAAAACCCGCGCCCGCCGCCAGGAGACAGCAAAAAAACAAAACACAATTGCGCGCCGCAACGATCATGGCCGGGTCCAGAGTGACGCTTGGCGCTCCGTTTGTCGAGATTCCGCGCAAAGCACCAATGCATCAGGGGCAGGGCAAAACACGACTACCTCAACGGAGGATGAACAGCTACGATCGTCGTAGTGGCTACAAACCGATGGGCGATGTTGTCCACCATGACGCCGAACCCCTCCAAAGTTCTCACGCCGAGCAGGAGCATGTCGCCCGGTTCCGCGAAGACTACTTCGTCCACCGTTTCAAAACCTTCGGCGCTGACAATGGCGTAGCTGGTGTCTCTGGTCACCAGTTGTTTGGTGGCGGTGGAAAAACTGCGTCTGCGCACCGGCGACACCTTGATGCCGAACAGCAGTTCCTTGGGCAGCCAGGTTAATTCGGAGCCGGAGTCCACCAGCACCTGCACGGGCGGAGCGATCAAACTTTCGTCCTTGGTGTTGCGGGCGACGAGATTGACGTTGAACATGCTCATGGCTGAAAATCTACCGCATTCTCCAATCGTGGCAAGCCGCGAAGAAAGGAGCCGCCGTTTGCCTGCTTAATAGACCTTGCGCAGATTGGAGGGGAGGATGTTTAACTCGGCGCGGTATTTGGCGACGGTGCGGCGGGCGATGACGATCCCCTTCTCCTTGAGCATTTTCACGATCTCCTGGTCGGAGAGCGGCTTGTTCGCGTTTTCGCCCTTGAACATATCGCCCACCATGTCTTTGACGCTGGTGTTGGAGACGCCGCTTCCGCTGTCGGTCTGGATGCCGGAGGTGAAAAAGTATTTCAACTCGAAGATGCCTTGCGGGGTCTCAATATACTTGTTGGAAACGGCCCGGCTGACGGTCGTTTCGTGGACGCCGACCACTTCGGCCACCTGCACCATCGTCATGGGCCTGAGGAAGGCGACGCCCTTTTCCATGAACTCACGCTGGCGTTTGACGATCTCGTTGCCAATATTCAGGATGGTCTGCTGGCGCTGCTGCAGGCTCTTGATCAGAAATTTTCCGGCGCGGATTTTGTCCCGGATGTACTCGCGCACCTCGGCCGAAGAACCGGCCTGCGTCATCAAATCCTTGTAGGTGTTGCTGATGCGCAGGTGGGGGATTTGTTCGTTGTTGGTGGTGACGAGGTAATCGTCGCCCACCTTCTGCACGAAAACCTCCGGCGAAATATAACGTTCGTTGTTGGGCGAAAAGTCGCGTCCGGGATGCGGTTCGAGATTCCGGATGCGCTCCAGGGCGCACTGGACCTGGTCCACGCTCATAGCCAGGCCGCGCGCGATTTCCGGCAGCTTCCGTTTAAAGAGCGCGTCCATGAAATCTCGAATGATGCGGTATTCGAGGGTCTTTTCCCGTCCCATGCGTTGCAGTTGCAACAAAAGGCACTCCTGGAGGTCGCGCGTGGCAACGCCGGGGGGATGAAATTCCTGGATGATCTTGAGCACATCCACGATTTTTTCCGGGGCGATGTTGGTCGAGAAGGCCAGTTCATCGACGGTGGCCTTGAGATAGCCGCGATCGTCGATGTTGCCGATAATCATTTCGGCGATGGGCTTCTGCTCCTCGGTCATGTCGGAGAAGCGCATCTGTTCGAGCAAACTCTCTTGCAGCGAGGTGCCGGCCACCAGGGAATCGAACATGAATTGGCGCCTTTCCTCCGTTTCCTGGCTCTGGTGGACGGGCAGGTTGGTCTGGGCAAAATGGTCTTTCCATTCCTGGTCGAACTGCACCAACTTCTCGAACTCGGCTTGAAAATCGTCCACCGGCGCGCTGCTGGGCTTTTCGGTGGCGGGATCGAACTTTACGTCCGCGGGCGGTTCGGCCAGGTCGGCGGCGTAGCTCTCGCTGTCGCTGTTGCCGTCATTTTTGGTGCGCTCGCTCTGTTCCACCTCGGCGGCGGGGACTTCCTCCAGGATGGGGTTCTGCTGCAATTCCTGCTCGACCAGCGCCTTCAGTTCCAGGGTAGGGGCTTGCAGCAGGGCTAGTGACTGCTGCAATTGCGGCGCCAGTACCTGCGAGAGCGACATTCTTTGCGATAAATGCAAACCCTGTGACATCACAGCCATTTTACTCACAAATCGCGATAGCTCAAGAGAAGAAGTCGTTTTTTCCGAAAAAGATTGCTGGCCGCCATTGGCCCTTTTAAGGTCGTTCTGTGCCGGTTCACTTGACTATTTTGGGCAGCGGCTCGGGCGGCAATTGCGCGTATCTGGAAACGGACTCTGTCCGGCTTTTGATCGACGCCGGTTTGAGCGGACGGCAAATCCGGCAGCGGATGGCCAGCGTGGCCCGCGCGCCGGAAACGCTGACCGGCATTCTCATCACCCACGAACACTCGGACCACATCGCCGGGTTGGTGGGACTGGCAGCGCGGCTGGAGGTACCCATTTACTGCAACCGTTTGACCAAGGAAGCCATCGAGGCCCAGTTGCAAATTCAGGTCAACGCCCGTCTTTTCACCAGCGGCGGCTCCTTCGAGGTGGCCGATGTGACCGTCGATACGTTCTCCGTCTCGCACGACGCCAGCGATCCGGTGGGGTTCCTGGTGCGCACGGCGGCGGGGAACATCGGCTTTCTGACCGACCTCGGCCACGCTACCAAGCTGGTGGTCGAACGCGTCCGCGCGGCCAACGTGCTGCTGCTGGAGGCCAACCATGACGTGAAAATGTTGCAGGACGACCCCCGCCGTCCCTGGAGCTTGAAACAACGCATCTTGAGCCGGCACGGACACCTCTCCAACGAGAGCGCGGCGGAGGTCGCCGGGCAAATTCTTTCCTCCGGCCTGCGGCGGCTTTACCTGGGGCATTTGAGCCGGGAATGCAACCGCCCCGAATTGGCCCACCGGGCGGTGGTCGCCCGCCTGGAGCAACTGGGCGGCACGCACGTGTGGGTCGAATCCACCTCCCAGGACATTCCCAGCGCCACCTTTACTCTCTAAGGAAGGTTGAAACGGAGCCGATTATGGGTTATGTCTGTGCCGATGGAAAAAGAAGTAAAGAACAAGAAGTCCGAGGACGCGAAGAGCAAAGCTCCCGCGCCTTCGGGGGAGTTGGCGCCCGCAACAGCGCCCGTAGCGGAGCCGGCGCCGGACGAAGCCGCGGAGCTCAAGGCGCAGGCCGCCAAGGCCGCCGAACACTGGGACCGCCTCCTGCGTTTGACGGCGGACTTCGACAATTACAAGAAGCGCGCCGCGCGCGAGCGCCAGGAAGCCGTTTCCTTCGCCAACGAGAATTTGCTGGTCAAGCTGCTGCCCGTGGTGGACGCCTTTGACATGGCCCTGGCCGCAGCCACGAGTGATTCATCCGCCAAATCGCTCCAGGCTGGCATCGTCATGGTTGCCAACCAGCTCAAATCCGCCCTGGCAGAGGCTGGTTTGGAGGAGATCGACGCCAGCGGCAAGCCCTTCGACCCCAACCTTCATGAAGCCGTCGCGCAAGAGGAATCGGACGGCGTGCCTGAAGGAGAGGTCATCCGCCAGACGCGCAAAGGCTACAAATTTCGCCAGCGGCTCATGCGCCCGGCGGGAGTGATCGTGGCCAAAAAACCCGCCGCCTGAGCTCCTATGGCAAAACGAGATTATTACGAAATACTCGGCGTGGACCGGACCGCCGACATGGAAGAGGTCAAAAAGGCCTACCGCAAGCTGGCGCTTAAATTTCATCCCGACCGCAATCCCAACGACAAAGCGGCCGAGGAAAAATTCAAGGAACTGGGCGAAGCCTATGAGGCTTTGATCGATCCGCAGTCGCGCGCCGCCTATGATCAATACGGTCACGCCGCCTTCAACGCGCGCGCCCGTAGCCGCGGCGCCGGCTTCCACGATCCGGCCGACATTTTCCGCGAAGTCTTCGGCGCTTCCAGCATCTTCGAGGACCTTTTCGGCGGCGGTGAGCGGCGCGGCGGCGGCGCCCAGCGCGGCGATGATCTGCGTTACGACATGGAAATGACTTTCCTGGAGGCCGCCCAAGGGTGCGAGAAAGACATCAACGTCACCAAACTGAGCCAATGCGAATCCTGCCAGGGCAGCGGGGCCGAACACGGTGCGACGGCCAAAGCCTGCGCGGTTTGCGGGGGACGCGGCCAGGTCATCAGTTCCCGGGGTATTTTCAGCATCGCCACAACCTGCCCCCGTTGCGAGGGATTGGGCCGCGTCATCGACAAGCCTTGCCACGATTGCAGCGGCGCGGGCCGGCGCGAAAAGACCACCAAGATCAAGATCAAGGTCCCCGCCGGCGTCGAGGGCGGTTCGCGTTTGCGTTCCTCCGGCAATGGCGAGGCCGGAGTCCGCGGCGGACCGCCGGGCGATTTGTTCGTGGTCTTGCATGTCAAGCGCCACGACATTTTCAGCCGCGACGGCGACGACCTCATGTGCGAAATTCCCATCAGCTTTGTCCAGGCCGCCTTGGGCGACCTCATCGAGGTCCCGACTTTGAATGAGTCAGAAGAAATCAAAGTGCCCCCCGGCACGCAGGCCGGCACCGTCTTCCGCCTCAAGGGCAAAGGCGTCAAAAATGTGCAAGGTTACGGTCAAGGCGACTTGCTGGTGCGCGTCCAGATTGAAATCCCGGCCAAATTGAACGCCGCCCAACGCGGCAAATTGGAGGAATTCGCCAAGCTCTGCGACGAAAGCGTCCACCCGATGGGCAAAAGCTTCCTGGAAAAAGCGAGGAACCTCTTCCGTTGAACGGCTCCATGCGCCGCTTTTACCTGCCGTCGCAAGAATGCCTTTCCGATCACCCCGCCCTGACCGGCAGCCAGGCGCATCATGCGGCCGATGTGTTGCGCCTCGAAGTGGGAGACCGCGTGGCCGTGCTGGATGGGGTCGGCGGCGAATTGGCTTGCCGCGTCGAAACGGTCTCGCGCAAGAAGGTGCAGTTGCAAGTGCAAAGCCGGACCACCGACCCACCGCCGCCCTGGCGGATCACCTTGGTGCAGGCGATCCCCAAGGGCAAATTGTTGGAAGCCATCATTCAAAAGGCGACAGAATTGGGCGTTTGGCGTATCGTCCCCCTGCTCTCCCAGCGCGTCACCACCAATCTGGAGGGCGATTCCGTCGAGCACAAAGCGGAGATATGGCGGCAGATTCCGGTAGAAGCAATCAAACAATGCGGCCAACGCTGGCTTCCGCAAGTGGAGCCGCCCATGACGCTGCCGGCCTGGCTGGCCCGCGGCCAACAATTCGACTTGACTCTAGTGGCGTCTCTCCAAGAAGACCGCCGGCATCTGCGCGCTTATTTGCCCGCCGGCGCGCGGCGCCCCCAAACCATCTGCGTCTGGATCGGCCCCGAGGGCGACTTCGCGCCGGAGGAAATGGAGGCCATCAGAGGCGCGGGCGCATTGCCCATCACGTTAGGCCCGCTGGTATTGCGCAGCGAAACCGCGGCCCTGTGCGCGTTATCCATCATCAACCACGAATTGAGCGCGCCGCTTGCTGCTTCGTAGCGTTTCGACTCATTTTTCCGCAGGCCAGGCCTCGTCTGGACGCTTTCTTGCGTGACTCCGCCGCCGAAGGCGATGGGCCGCTCGATCCGAATCGCTTGTGACCTCACGGCCCGTGTGTTAGCCATTTTCGCGGCGACGCTTGAGCAAGTTCATTCTTGCGTTGCCATCTGGTGCCAAGAGAACGATTCCGGCAGAACGAGGACGGCGAGTATCTGTGGGCCGGAGGAAACTAACCAGATAAAACATCAGTGTCAGATCGAAACATATAACATTTGCCACCGGTTCCTTGCGACAGGAGGGAGCCAAAAGCAGGCTTTGGGCCAGTTTTCAGCGTCGTTGTCGATGCGTGCGGCAAATTACTGGGCGCGAGGATTTCGACTTCGTTCTCTTCGTTGCCAACTGTATAGGCCACCCCGTGCCATGAAGGCCGTGGGGGTGTTTGCGGGTCAAAAAATTTTTCGAAATATGTTGCAATATCTGAATATGTGAGTTATTATACATACAGAATGGTAACTAACCATATAAAATGAGTGATTAAACGGGCGATGAAATATGGAAAAGAGCCACGGCGCACTATGACTCAGGAAGACCGCCGCGTGAGGGCACGCGGCCTACAGGATAGAGCCGCAAGCGGCCTCTTGCGGCCACGAGCAAGAAGCAGCCGGAGGCATCCGCTGGGGGCCAAGGATAACACTACAACTTGCTCCAGAAAATTCGACATTAGATGCATTCGCCATTCGGGTCATTCGCCATTCGGGTCACATCTTGCGACGGGCGCCGATGAAACGGCCCGGAGAATAACATGAATCAAATGTTAAATGACATATGGCGACACCATGGTCTGGGTTTGGGTAAGGCACGCACAACGAGTTCGACAATCTCTTTGTTTGACTTGCTCCCAAAAAACGGTCCTTGTTGGCCATTTTCTCGCCGCTGGAGCGAGTTCATTCTTGCCTTGCCATCGGGTGCCGTTGAATACTCCGCGCCAATGATGACCTCGTCGGCGCGACCCATGAACGTTCGAAGATTCCACCGCAGGTTCCCGGCGGCGGAAATCCCGCAGATGTACACGCATCTTGTCTTCAGAAGGAGGGTGTTGGCTACGGCCCTCCTGTCGGGCTTGCTGTTGCTGCTCGCGCGGGCGGGGCTGGCGCAGGACTCGCCCGCGCCCCAACCCAGTCCCCTCCCCGGCTTGGCCTACGACGTGCCTTTCTTCCCCAATGCCAAAAATGATCCCAACGTGCCCACCCCCGACAGCGTGCTGGGTTTTCCAGCAGGCTCCAAGCCCGCCACGCACGCGCAAATCGAGGCCGTTTTCAAGGCTCTCGGGGCCAAAAGCCCGCGCTGCAAGCTCTTTGAATACGGCAAGACACACGAAGGACGCGCGCTCTACTATCTGGTCATCGCCTCCGCGGCCAACCTCAATCGGCTCGACAGCCTCAAGGGCGACCTAGCCAAGCTGGCCGATCCGCGCAAAGTGTCCAAGGAAGAGGGCGACCGCCTGGCCGCGACTCTTCCAGCCGTGGCCTGGATGGCCTATGTCATCCATGGCGATGAAATGTCCGGCTCCGATGCCGCCATGGCCGTCGCCTATCATCTGGCCGCCGGTCTCGATGCCGGCGTGACCAACCTTTTGGAGAACCTTGTCGTCATCATCGACCCGTTGATGAATCCGGACGGACGGGATCGGTTCCTGGCCATGCAGGCGCAAAACCGGACCGTCCAACCGAGCGTGGACGACCAATCCCTGCTGCACAGCGGGGTGTGGCCCTCCGGGCGGATGAATCACTATCTGTTCGACATGAACCGCGACTGGATTTTCGCGACCCAGCCGGAGACGCGCGGCCGGCTCCGCGCGGTCAACGAGTGGAATCCCCATTATTTTATGGAAAGCCACGAGATGGAGTCCCAGGGCACATTCTTGTTCCTGCCGGCCCGCGAAGCTATCAATCTCAATCAACCCGAAAACGTGCGAAAGTGGGAAGTGAGCTTTGCGCAAGACCAGGCCGCGGCCTTCGACGCCCGGGGCTGGCTCTATTACAATGGCGAATGGAACGATGACTGGTATCCCGGTTATTCCTCCTCCTGGTCCGCCTTGCGCGGCGCCGTCGCCAACCTCTACGAGCAGGCGGCCATCGGCACCGACGCCGTGCGCCGCCCGGAAGGGACGCTCGAATCCTACCGTGAGGCCGTTCACAAGCAACTGGTCAGTTCGATCGCGAACCTGACTTTTCTCGCCAAAAACCGCAAAGCCGTGCTGGCGGACTTTTTGGCCGAAAAGCGCAAATGCGTCGGCCCGGATGCGAGCATCCCGGCCCATACGTTCGCCGTGCTGCCTTCGGCCAACGCGACGCGTCAGCAGCGCTTTCTGGACTTGATGTCTTTCCAGGGGTTCGAAGTTTACACGGCTGGAGAATCGTTCGCGGCTCAAGGCACGGACCGGCTCGGCCGTGAGATCAAGGAGGTGAAGTTCCCGGCGGGCACGCTGCTGATCCCCACGCGCCAGCCCCTAGCCCGGCTGCTCAACGCCATGCTTGAGTTCGACCCGCACACCACCCCGCAGTTCCTCATCGATGAGCGCCGCGATTTGCTGCGCTTCGGCCGGAGCCGCATCTATGACATCACCGGCTGGAGTCTGCCGATGCTGTTCGACGTCCAGACCTTCGACATCCCGGCTGCATTGCCGGCCCAAGCGCAGGCTAAACCCGTTTCGCCGCGCGCGCCGGCGGCGGCGCCCATCACCAATGCCGACACGAGTGTGGCCTTCGTCATCGACGGCGCTGACGACGGCTCGGTCGCCGCCGCCGGCCACCTCATGGAACGCGGGGCCTGGGTGCGCGTGGCGGATCAGCCGTTCCAGTTCGACAACCGCGAGTTTGCCCGCGGCAGTCTGATCGTGGGGCGCAAGGACAACGCGAATTTCGCGGGGCATCTGACCGAATCCGTGAGCAATGTTTGCGCCGAATTGAACTTGACAGCCATGGGCGTGCGCACGGGCTACGGCCCGGGCGATCTGCCGGATCTTGGCGGGGAGCATTTTATTCTGCTCAAACCGCCGCGGATCGCGATTTTTGGCCGTGAACCGATCGAACCGTACAGCTATGGATCCGCCTGGTATCTGATCGACCACGTGCTTGGCCTGCGGGCCTCCTATCTCGACACGCGCAACCTCGCCAACGCCGACCTGCGCCGCTACAACGTGCTGGTGTTGCCGGATGGGGCTGATGCCGATACGCTCAAGACTGGCCTGGAACCGCTCAAGGCTTGGGTGACTGCCGGTGGCACGCTGGTGGCCATTGGATCTTCTGCCGGCGTCTTCGCCCGGGAAAAAGACGGTCTGGGCGCCACGCGGCAATTGCCCGACGTGCTCGGAAAAATGGACGAGTACCGCCAAGCCGTCGTGCGCGAATGGGAAGCTCGCCAGACCACCCCCGACCCCGCCAAGGTCTGGGCCTTTTCACCTCCCACCGAGGTGATCTACCCCTGGCTGATCGGCGAAAGCGACGACAAAGCCAAAGACGACGACCTCAAACGCCGCGATTCCTGGCGCGCGATCTTCATGCCGGCTGGCGCGCTGCTGGCTGGCCGCGTCGATGACCGAAGTTGGTTGACGGCCGGATGTGGCGAGTACGTGCCGCTCATTTACACCGGGAAGACGGTTTTGCTGGCGCCTCCCACCGTGCTCGCGCCGGTGCGCCTGGGCTTCTTCAACCCCGCGCCCTTGAAACCCCCAGTGGCACCGGCGCCCGCTGCCAGCGCGGAGACCAAAGAAAAGAAGAAAGACGACACTAAGCCTGCCCCTGGTTGGACGATCGCGCCTCCGGGCTTTGAAATGCGCCTGCGCATGAGCGGCTTGGTCTGGCCCGAGGCCGCCGATCGCCTGGCCAACGCCGCCTACGTGACCCGCGAGTCCGTGGGGGCGGGAGAGTTGATTCTTTTCGCGTCGGACCCGACCTTCCGCGGGGCCGCGCTGGGCACCTCGCGCATTTTCGCCAACGCCATCGTTTTTGGACCGGGTATGGGCGCCAGCGAGCCGATCAAGCCGTGAACACGGCTCGTTGTGTCCTGCGGATGGAGTAAAAATCGTCCCTACTTTTCCCTTTTACCGCGGGGCGTTTGCCATTAGCTTCTGGTTTATGGCTAAACCCGTTTTAGGGCGCGGACTCAGCGCCCTTCTCGGTGGCGCCGGTTCGCCGGTTGGTCCCGCCGAGAATGCGCTCCAGGCGCCGCCGCCGCCTGCCCCTTCCGATGGAGGCGAGCAGGTCCGGCGCGTGCCCGTGGCGCGGGTGCGCCCGTGCCCGTTGCAACCGCGCAAGGATTTTTCCCCGGAATCGCTCCAGGAATTGGCCGACTCGATCAAGGAGCAAGGCATTGTCCAACCGCTGATCGTGCGACCGCAGGGAGAGGGCTTTGAAATTATCGCCGGCGAACGGCGCTGGCGCGCGGCACAAATGGCGGGGTTGGCCCAAGTGCCGGTGATCGTGCGCCCGGCCGATGATCGCGCGGTTTTGGAGATGGCCTTGATCGAAAACCTGCAGCGGGAGAACCTCAACGCCATCGAAGAAGCGCACGGTTACGCGCAATTGATCGGACAGTTTCAATTGACCCAGGAAGAGGCCGCTTTGAAAGTCGGCAAAAGCCGCGCCGTCGTGGCCAACGCGTTGCGTCTTCTGAAACTGACGCCGCCCTTGCAGGCGTTTGTGCGGGATGGGCGGATCTCGGTCGGCCATGCCAAGGTTATTTTGGGGTTGGCTTCGCCGCAAGAACAGGAACTGGCGGCGGAGCGAATCCTGAAAAAGTCTCTCAATGTCCGGCAGACCGAGGAATTGGTCAGCGCGCTGCAGAACAAGACCGGCGAACAAAACGGCCAAAGAGCACGGCCCGTCCTGCAAGGGCAGGACGCCCACGTCGCGGCGGTGCAAACCAAAATCCAGGAACGTTTCGGCACTAAGGTGGCGCTCCGCTACCATCAAGGCCGGGGCGCCATCGAAATCAAGTTCTTCAGCGACGAGGACTTGGAACGAATTTTGAATGTGGCAGGAATCAAGATGGATTGATTTCGCCGTCAGAGGAGGTTTCGCATACAAGACATGATTACACAAGAAGTCCGGGCGCAATGCGCGCAAAAACTGCTGGCCCAGCAAGAACGGGTCATGCACATGAGCGCCTTTGTCGGCCTCGACGGTTTCGTCGATGAAATTCTGCACGTGGTGGACAAGCGCGAAAGCGCCGAGGTCTATCAGCGCCTGACCACCATCGACCAACTGGCCGCGCGTTTGGCCGCCGCCGCCGGCAAAAGCACCAATGTCGAACTGGTCAACCAAATCACTAAATTGGGCGGCAACGGCCCAATCATGGCCAATGCCCTGGCCGCTTTCGGTCTTAAAGTGACCTATCTCGGCCTGCTGGGTTATCCCAACCTGCATCCGGTCTTCCACGGTTTCGCCCAGCGGGCCGAGGTGCATAGCATCGCCGAGCCGGGCACGACCGACGCGCTGGAATTTGAGGACGGAAAAATTATGATTGGCAAGCAAGCCTCGCTCAAGGAGGTCACCTGGGCCAATATCCAGGCCCGCTTCGGCCGCGACCGCTTCGCCGAAAAGTTCGGCGGCTCGGATCTGGTGGGCTTTGTCAACTGGACCATGATCCCGTACATGAGCGATGTCTGGGCCTCGATCCTGCAGGAGATTTGCCCGGCGCTCAAGGGGCCGCGGCGCGCCCTTTTTTTTGATCTGGCCGACCCGGAGAAACGCACGCGCGAGGATATCGCGCGCGCGCTGGATTTGATCGGACGATTTGAAGAGTACTTCGACGTGATTCTGGGTTTGAACGAAAAGGAGGCGCACGCGATCGGCGAGGTGTTCGGGCTTCAACCCGCGGGCGCGACGCCTGAGGCGCTGATGGATTTCGGATTGCTTTTGGCCCAGCGCCTCAAAGCCGGCACGCTGGTCATCCACCCCGTTGCTTACGCGCTGGCCATCAGCCAGGGCAACGCCGCCATGGCGCAAGGGCCGTTCACGCCCAAGCCGCTCATCACGACGGGGGCGGGGGACCATTTCAATTCCGGTTTTTGCCTGGGCCGGCTGCTGGGGCTGAATAACCAGATGAGCGTCCTGACGGGCGTGACGACAAGCGGTTATTATGTGCGCACGGCCCACAGCCCGTCCATCCCCCAGATCGCGGCCACGATGCAAGAATCGGTGGACCACTCATGATCCTGGAAGTTGTCAAGTACGGCCATCCTGCCTTGCGGCAGAAAGGATCGCGCGTGGAAAAAATCACGCCGGACATCCAAAAGCTCATCGCGGACATGTTCGAAACCATGCAGGCCGCCAAAGGCGTCGGCCTGGCCGCGCCCCAAGTGGGGCGCGCTTTGCAGTTGACAGTGCTGGACATGCGAGGGTCCACCGAAAGGCCATCCACGCTGGAATTGGACGGCCAGGAAGCCGATGTCGCAGCCTTCATGCCCCTGGTGCTGATCAATCCCAAAGTCAAGGGCTTGGGCGATGACGTGGCCGGATCGGAAGGATGCCTGAGCTTTCCGGAAATCTTCGCAGAAATTGCACGTCCCGGCCGGGCCGAAGTCAAGGCCACCAACCAGAAAGGGGAGGAGATTGAGTTTCGTTGCGGCGGTCTGCTGGCGCGGGCCATTCAACATGAATTGGACCATCTCAACGGCGTCTTATTCATCGACCGCATGACGCGCGCCGACAAGGACGAATTGAAGCCGCAGTTGGACGAACTGCGGGCGGCCACGAAGGCCGCGTTGAAGGCCAATAAAAAATGAGGGAGACGCCATGAGGAAAACCCTCCCGCTTTTGGCCCTGCTCCTGCCCTCTCTTCTTGTGCTTGACGCTGCGGCGGCCACACCGCTTCGGCCCTGGCTGGAGTATCGGACCATCATGTGGGTGGGGGACGGCGCGGGCGGGCAACCGGAGAAGTTCCCGCTCTTTTGCCAGCGGTTGCGCGACATGGGCGTCAACACCGCCATGGTCTATGGCGCCTCCGACCCCGCGCCACTATGGCAAAATCAATTTCCATACTACGTGGAGAACCTTGTCAACCGCGGTCTCTGCCTCAAATGGAATTCCCAGGTGAAAGACTGGGACAAATTTGTGACCGACTGGAGCAAAGCCGGACGCGTGACAGCCGCCCTGGTGCGCGACTTCTGCCTGGACGATCCGCAGTGGCGCGATTGGGCGCGCGACCAAGTCCGGCAAAGCGCCACCCGCAACGGTCCTCATCAACCGCTGGCCTACAACTTGCGCGACGAACTATCCACCACCTACTCCGCCAATCCCTTCGACTACGATTTTAACCCCGTCGCCCTGGCCTCTTTTCGCCGTTGGCTCAAGACCCAATATCCCAGCCTGGGCGCCTTGAACGCCGAATGGGAAACCGCCTTTGCGCAGTGGGACAATGTCACGCCGTTTACCACCGATGAAATCAAAAACCGGATGGCCAGCGGACTGGCCCTGCCGCGGGGAAACCCAGACTGGCAGGAATTGGAGGCGCTTAAATTCGATCCCGCCACCGCCCGGCAATCGCCCACCCGCTGGAATTTTTCGCCGTGGGCCGATTTTCGCGCCTACATGGATGGTTCGCTGGCGAATGCGCTGGAGGACTTGCGCCAGACGGCCCATGGCGTTGATCCGCAGACGCCCGTCGGGATCGAAGGCACGCAAATGCCGGCAGCTTTCGGCGGTTACGATTTGTGGAAGCTTTCGCGCGTGCTCGATTGGGTCGAACCGTACGATATTGGGAACGCGCGGCAGATTTTTGGCTCCTTTATGCCCGGGCGTCCCATCATCACCACCGTTTTTGAGAGCGACACTGGCCACGCGCGCCGCCGCCTCTGGCATTTGCTGCTCGAAGGAGACCGCGGTTGCATCGTTTGGTGGAGTGAGGACTGCATCGATTTCCACAGCGCCGATGACGCGCTGACGGCCAAAGCCAAAGCCCTCGCGCCCGCGCTGCGCGAAATGACGTCGCCGCTGGCGCAACTCTTTCTTGGCGCCGAACCGGAGCGCGATCCCATCTTCATCCTCTATTCCCAGCCGAGCCTGCAAGTCGATTGGTTGCTGGAATCGACGGTCGATGGGTCCACGTGGCTGCGACGCTTCTCTAGTTTTGAAGCTGCGCACAATCACGCGGCCCAGGCGCGCGATGGCTGGCTGAAAGCATTGGAGGATTTGGGTTACAGCCCGCAATTCATTTCCGCCGAGCAGATCGAATCGGGACAACTGGCAGCGGGTAGCAACGCGGTGCTGGTTCTCTCTTCCGCCTGGGCGCTCTCGGACAAGGCAGTGCAGCAATTGAGCCTGTTCGCGGCGGGCGCTACTCAAGACCGTCTGCTCTTCGACGACTGGCCGGGAACTTTCGACCAACACGGCAAACTGCGCCGCTCATCGCCGACTCATCCTTTTGAGGACACGGAACGATTCACGGGCAACCCCGCGCTTTACGCGGCCGAACGGCTGAGGCCAAGCCCGCCTGGCGCCGCGGTCGATCTGGCAGGCTGGCTCGCGGCGAAGTTACAACCGCGGCGGCCGGCCCTTTCTCTGACGCCCGCGGACCGGGTTCGCGTTCACCGTTTTCGGGTTCCCGACGGGCGTTTGCTGGCTTTTGAGCGCAACGTCGAATACGCGATGAGCGAGTCACTGCAACAAGCCGGCGGCAACGAGGCGTTGGAAAAACCAGTGCAACTCAACGCCGCCCTGCCGCAACGGGAGCACATCTATGATTTGAACACCCAAACCTACCTGGGTTACGCCGATCACATCCAATTCACCCTTGATCCGTGGCGCCCGTCTTTGTTCGCTTTGACCGCAAACAAAATTCCCGCCGCCTCGATCCTCTCCACGCTTGCTGGTCCGCAGCCGTGACCGGGCACATTCGTCAATGCTTTCCAGGCAGGGCAAACGCAACCCAGGCGTCGCCGCGCGGGGTACCGAGATGCAGGACGCCAGTGGCCGGAATGACGACGTATTGACGGCCGGCGATTTCGTAGGTTGCCGGCGGGGCGCTGCCAGCCCATGGAAGTTGCGCCGCCCACAATTCCTTGCCGTTGGTCTTGTCGAAGGCACGGATTTTGTTGTCTCGCGTGCCTGAGCAAAAGACCAGGCCGCCCGCCGTGACGATGGCGCCCCCGTAATTCTCCGTGCCAGTTGGCGGCAGGCCTTTGGCTGCGAGGGCGGGGTATTCGCCAAGCGGAACTTTCCATTCTAGCTTCCCGGTGTTGAGGTCGATGCAGTTGAGCGTGCCCCAGGGCGGTTTGTTGGCGGGGTAGCCGTCCTGGTCGTAGAAACGCGGATAGCCGGCGTAGCTATAAACCGGCCGTTCGGTCTTTGGCGTCTCGGCGGGCATGGGGCGGTCTCGCAGCATGAGATAGTCCAGCAGCGCTTTGAGGTCCGCTTCGCTCAAAAGCGGATTGGCGGGCATGGCATTTTTGCCATTGCGGATTTGTTGGATGACGGCCGCGCCAGCGGCCCGATGGCGCAGTCCGCGCAAGGGCGGCGAAATGCCGACGCCCATCCGGTCCTTTCCGTGACAGACGGCGCAGGCTTTTTCGTACACCAATTGCCCGGCGGTTTTCGGCGCTTTGTCGTCGTCGGGCGGATCGTCATCGCGAAACATGGTGATGGCCCAGCCGATGTGATTGGCCGAAACATAGAGCCGGCCCGTTTGGGCGTCGATGCACGCGCCGGTCCACTCGGCGCCGCCGTCGATGTCAAATAACAGCGTCGACTGGCCGTCGGCGCAAGGCATGAACCGGCCGGTGCGCATGCCTTTGAAACGGCTGCGGGCGTATTCGGACGCCTCCTCGGTGCGGTCGGTCAGATCAGCTTGTGTAAACTCTAATTTTGCGAAGGGCTCGGGTAATTCGAGGTCCGGCTGGTAAGGCCAGGTTACCTCGCCGGGCACGTCGCTGGTGGGCGCGCGGCGCAAGCGGAAGGGGAAGATCGGTTTGCCGGTGACGCGGTCCAGCAGGAGGGTGTTGCCCATCTTGGTCACCGCCGTCACGACATCCACGCGCCGGCCATCGCGCGTGATGGTGGCGAGGTTGGGCGGCCCGGAGATGTCGAGATCCCAAATATCGTGGCGTATCTCCTGAAAGTGCCAGAGGCGCCGGCCTGTATGGGCGTCGAGGGCCACGACGCAATTGGCGAACAGATTCTGGCCGCGATGGCGCATGCCGATGAAGTTTGGCTTGGGGGCCGCGGTGGAGATGTAGGCGATGCCGCGGCCTTCGTCCAAGGCCATGCCGGCCCAGTCGTTGGCGGCGTAATCCTCCGTCGTGTCCCATGTGTCGTAGCCGAATTCACCCTCGTGCGGCACGGTGTGGAAGGTCCAAAGTTGGCGGCCAGTGACGACATCAAAGCCCCATACATCCTTGAAATAGCCGGGCACGACGAGGACCTCCTGGTAAATGGCCGGAGCGGCGGAGGAAGCCCCGTAGCCGGGCCGGTCCAGCCCCGGCAGAGCGAGTTTCCCATGCTCGCCGAATATCTCCACGGGCCGTCCGGTCTTCGGATCCAGCGCGTAGAGGAATGGGCCGGAGGTGAACAGGATGCGCTCGGCGGCGTCTCGGCGGCCGGGCCAATAGATCAAGCCGCGGAAGGCCGGGCGGCCCTCGGGTTTAAAGCGCCACACTTCAACGCCGTTGGCGGCGTTGACGCCGACGACGTTGTCACCCGGAGTCGGCGTGATCATGATGTCGCGCACGATGATGGGATTGCATTCCAGAGCCACGCCGGAGTCCTGGGAATGATAGGTCCAGGCGACGGCCAACCCGGCGACGTTGCGCCGGTTGATTTGCGTGAGAGCCGAGTAGCGCTCGCCGCCGTTGTCCCCGTGCGAACGCTGCCATGTCAAGAATGTTTTCCGTTTGGGCAGGCCGTTGGCGGGCGTCAATTCGGCCGTGGTGCCGGCGGGAATGGTGGTGTAGAGCGGCAACTGCTCGCGCGCGGCGCGATCTTCGACGGCCCAGTAGTCATTGGTTGTCGCCGGCGTCTGGCCGGCGCGCGCTACCGCGACGGTTACAGCCGCCAAGCCCACGGCGAACAGAGCGCGGATGTTGCCGCGAGAAAAATAGGATTTCATCAAGTTGGCTGCCAGTATTGGTGAACGCGGGCTGGAAAGCCAGCGCGTTGAGATGCTGGTAGTGTCCTAAATTCGAAAAAGAATGAAGATTCGTGCAGAATTTTGGGGGAGCGCACGCGCCTCGCGAGCAGGGTTCAGCGTCCTCGCTGAACCCGCTTACCGATGTCAGCGACGAGGGCGTCGCTGACTGGTGCGCTTGAGAATGAGCGTGCATTGGAGGGTGGAAGTCCCTCTGTGGGGGTGCTTCCCGGCACGAGTGGAAAGTAACGGCATCGCGGCGACGCGGTGTGGAGAGCAACCGGGAACGAAAGGACAGTCCGTAGAACGGACGGGCATTGGACGCCCGCCAGACAAACTCGATTCTGCCTGATGCGACTGATGAGACTGCCAGTCATGAGCGAAATCCGAAGAACCGCCGGTAGCTGTTGGAGTTGTTGGGGAAGCGGATAGGAGATGGGGCGCTGCTGCGATTGATCGGGAAGTGGTTGAAGGCGGGGATACTGGAAGAAGATGGACGGGTGCTGCACCCGGATCTGGGGACACCGCAAGGGGGAGTGATCTCGCCGGTGTTGGCGAACGTGTATCTGCACTATGTTTTGGACGTTTCTTGGAACCCTACCACATACCGCGCTCCAAGATAGTCGAAACGGGCCGCACAGGCGTCGTGGATTCTTGCCAACGGGTATGGAAGATTGGACAGGTTCTGGCAGTGGACCTGTTTGGTCCCCACTACCGGAAGGCGAGTGCATAAGGAGCGAGTTGTTCTGAAGAGCCCGGTGCTGGAAAACTGCACGCCGGGATCTGTGAAGGAAGCGCCGGGCAACCGGCGTCCCAACCTCGACAAAATGATTCGAAATGAGGTTAACGCTTATAGCCCGGTCCCCCGACCGGGCTGGTTTTCAAAAACGCTCTAAGAACTGGGTTGCAACCGTAAATGGGCCGCGCCAGTTTTTGCGCTTGAAATCGTGGGCGCTCGGATTCCAAACTTACGCGCACCAGAATCTATGACGTCAACAAAACGTATTCAGGCCGCGTATGGACCGGCCCGCGATGCTTTCGCCTCTTTGGGGGTCGATACGGACGCCGCGCTGCGCCGGTTGGTTCAGATCCCGATCTCCCTCCATTGCTGGCAAGGCGATGATGTGGGCGGGTTCGAAAACACCGGCAGCGAATTGGGCGGCGGCCTGGCCGTGACAGGCCATTATCCGGGCAAAGCGCGCACGGCGGATGAATTGCGGGACGATTTGGAAAAAACTTACTCGCTGCTGCCGGGAAAACATCGGCTCAACCTGCACGCCTGCTACGCCGAGACCGGCAGCCGGCGGGTGGAACGCAACGAGTTGGATGCCTCCCATTTCAAAAATTGGATCGCCTGGGCCAAGGCGCGGAAATTGGGCCTGGATTTCAATCCGACTTTCTTTGCGCATCCCAAGGCCGCCGATGGCTTCACTTTGGCCCATCGCGACAAGGCGGTGCGCCGGTTTTGGATCGAGCACGGCGTGGCCTGCCGCAAAATCGGCGCGGCCATGGGCCGGGCGCTGGGCACGCCGTGCGTGACCAACGTCTGGATTCCCGACGGCTTCAAGGACACGCCTGTGGACCGCAAAGCGCCGCGCCACCGCCTGGCGGAGTCGCTCGACGCCGTCTTCGCCGAACCGCTGGAGCCCAAATTTAATCTTGACGCCGTTGAGCCGAAATTATTCGGCCTCGGTTCGGAAAGTTACGTGGCCGGTTCGCATGAATTTTATCTCGGCTACGCGGTGACGCGCCGGAAGCTGCTCTGCCTGGACGCGGGCCATTACCATCCGACGGAAACCATCGCCGATAAAATCTCGGCGGTGCTGTCGTCGCTGGATGAAATGCTGCTGCACGTCAGCCGGGGCGTGCGCTGGGACAGCGACCATGTGGTCATTCTTTCCAACGAATTGGAGGCCATCGCGCAGGAGTTGGTGCGCGGGGATTTTCTGGGGCGCGTTCATATTGGGCTGGATTATTTCGACGCGAGTATCAACCGGGTGGCGGCATGGACCATCGGCGCGCGCTGCATGATCAAGGCGCTGTTGCTGGCGTTGCTGGAGCCTATCGAGACGCTGCGGAAACTGGAGAACGAGGGCGATTTCACCTCGCGCCTGGCCTTGCTGGAGGAGGCCCGAACGCTGCCGCACGGGGCGGTGTGGGACGCTTACCTCGAGAACCAGGGGGCGCCCCCAGGCGCGACTTGGCTGGCGGAAGTGCAGCGTTACGAAAAAGACGTGCTGTCAAAGCGAAAATAATCCAGGCGAAAGCCATGCTATGACCCCAAACCCGTTCCTCGGCGTGTTTTATCACGCGCTCGGCGGCGTGGCCTCCGGCTCCTTCTACGTCCCCTACAAAGGTGTCAAAAAGTGGTCGTGGGAAACCTACTGGCTGTTGGGCGGTTTTTTTTCCTGGATCATCTGCCCTTGGACGCTGGCGTTGCTGTTAAGCAAGGACGTGCTCGGCGTGTTACACCAGCAGTCGGCGGCAACGCTGGAGTTGACGTACCTTTTCGGCCTGTTGTGGGGTTTCGGAGGCCTGACCTTTGGTTTGACGATGCGTTACTTGGGCATGTCACTGGGCATGGGAGTGGCGCTGGGGTACTGCGCGGCGTTGGGAACGTTGCTGCCGCCCGTTTTTAAAGTCTTTGTCCCGTCCGTCCCCGTGCCGGAGACGATCGTGGAGATAGCGAGCCATCATGCGGGACAGATCACGCTGGCTGGGGTGGCGGTTTGCCTGCTGGGCATCGGCATCGCCGCATTCGCGGGACTCACCAAGGAAAGGGAGATGCCGGAAGCGGAAAAGAAAAAGGCGATTGCGGAATTCAGTTTTGGCAAGGGAGTTTTAGTGGCCACTTTTTCCGGCGTCATGAGCGCTTGTTTTTCTTTTGGGATCACCGCCGGCCATCCGATCAATGACGCGGCGATAGAGGCGGGCACGCCGGTTCTCTGGTCCGGACTGCCCCGGCTGATTGTCATATTGCTGGGAGGTTTCACGACCAACTTTGTCTGGTGTGTGTTTCTGAACCTCAAGAACAAGACCGGCTATCAATATCTGGCCTCGGAGGTGCGCCCGGAACATGCCGGCTTGAAAGCCCCTGCCGGCGAGCACGCTTCAGTGGCGGAAGTGGTGACGGCCATCATCTCGACGGATTTAAAGATACCGGTCCTCGGCAATTACCTTTTCTCGGCTTTCGCGGGCACTCTCTGGTATTTCCAGTTTTTCTTTTATTCGATGGGGGAAACGCAGATGGGCAAGTTTGCGTTCGCTTCATGGTCTCTGCACATGGGCAGCATCATTATTTTCAGCACCATGTGGGGCTGGATTTTCCACGAGTGGAGAGGTTCCAGCAAAAAAGCGCATCTTTTGATCGCGGGCGGCATTGGCACGTTGATACTATCCCTCGCCGTCATCGGCTGGGGAGCTTCTCTCACGGCGCAGGGTCAATAAGGAAAAGAGCACGAGGTTCCGCAACCGACGACCGTCGGCATACGGCTTCTGGGTTGCAATCCGACTGAGTTTGTGTTGCGCACAGACCATGAGTGACACACTGACGGTCCGGGTCCCTGGACGCGAAAAGGATGTCTGGCAAAAGGTGGCGCGACATGTTGGCGAAGACCTGAGTGAATTTGCCCGCAAGGCCGTGCGCCAGCGAGTGCAAGCGGTGCAGGCCCAACAGGGTTCTCCTTGGGATGCCGGACTAGAAATCCCTCCAAATCCAGCGCCCGGGACGCCGAGCAACTGAGCAGCATAATATTTGTCTCCAAATCCCCGCACTTTGCGCTTTGAACCGGGCGAGCTCTGCGGCATTTTGATCGGATGCGCGTTGGCGTTTTAAGCCGCGGATTGGAGGAACTGGACTGGCTGCAAAAGCTGGGCTTTCGGTCCATGCAATGGATGCGCTTTGACGAAAGTCCGGCTGCCGCGCCGCTGGGCGATTGGAGACCGTTCGTGGAGCAATTCGCGATGGAGGCGGAGCGCCGGGGCGTGCGCATTTCGGCCATAGGCGCGCATTACAAGAATCCGCTCGATCCGAGGCAAACTGCATCCGCCCGCGCCATTTTCCAGCGCGCCATCGAGGTGGCGGCTTTCATGGGAGTCAAGACGGTGGCGGGTTTCGCCGGCGCGGTCATTGAGTTGGAAACCAACGAGCGCGGAGGGAACCCATTGTACAAACCGTTCGAGAATTTTTTCCCGCAATTGCTGGCGTTTTGGGAGCCATTGGCGCGGCAGGCGGCGGAGCGGAACGTGCGCATTGCCTTCGAGAATTGCCCCCAAGGCCCCTGGCACCTGCCGCTGATGCACTACAACACCCTAAGCCAGCCGGCCATGTGGGAGAGGCTCTTCAACGCTACCACCTGCCAGAACATCGGGCTGGAATGGGACCCCAGCCATTTGATGTGCCAGTTCATAGAGCCGGTGGCGACCATTCACAAGTTCGGCGCGCGCATCTTTCACGTCCACGCCAAGGACGCTTTCATCAACCGTCCGTTGCTGGAGACTTACGGCCTGTGCCATCCCGGCGTGGCGGAGCATCGCTTTCCCGGCCTGGGGCAGGCCAACTGGGCGGAGATTGTGCATGCCTTGTTGCGCGCCGGGTATGATTCGGATTTAAATATCGAAGGCTGGCACGACCCGGTTTTCCGGAACCACGACGCCGGCCCCAAACTCGAAGACGCCGGCCTGCTCATTGCCAAACAAACCCTCGAACGATATGCCGCCACCACGGAGAAGAATTAATCTGGAACCCTGGAACTCAACAAGCAAGAATAAGCCATGAGATATATTCAATGCAGACGATGGCAGGGGCTGATCGGGCTGACCCTGCTCTTGGCGGCCGCGGCGCGCGGCCAGACGCCACAGTGGATTTGGTCTTCGCCCAACAACAAATCCACGCAAGAGGAAGTCCGCTATTTCCGCAAGACTTTTACGGTCCGGCAGGGGCTTCTCCAGGCCATCCTGACCGCTACCGGCGATGATCGCGCCGAGTTTTTCATCAATGGCAAAAGAGTCGCCTCCGTCAAGGAGTGGAAGTCACCCGCCTACAAGGATGTGAACAAAGAGATCGTGGTAGGGGAAAACGTGATCGCCGGGCGGTGCGTAAACGAGGAGAGTTACGCGGGACTGATCGCGCGGCTGGACATGACTCCCACCAGCGGCTCCAAAGGCGCTTCCCGTGCCGGTTCGATCCAGACCGTGGTCAGCGACAGCACCTGGCTCTGGTTCGACCGCGAAGTGCCGAATTGGAACCGTGTCGGATTCGACGCGGACGCCTGGAAACCCGCCGTGAACATCGCGAAATTGGGCGACGAGCCGTGGGGGCAAGTTTTCGCGACGCGCGAAGCGACCAGCGCGGAGTCCATCCGCGTCGAGCCTGGCTTCACGGTCCAGTTGCTACACTCCGCCACCGCCACCGAAGGCTCTTGGATTTCCATGACCATCGACGACAAAGGCCGGCTGATCATTTCGCCGCAAGACCATGGCCCGTTGCTGCGCATGAGCCTGGCCCACGGACGTCTGTCCCAGATTGAGCGCCTTGACGCGCCCGTCGGAGAGGCCATGGGCCTGCTCTACGCGGACGACTGCCTTTTTCTGGACGGCCAAGGCCCGAAAGGCTGGGGGATTTACCGGCTGCGCGCCCTGGGCGACGGCTTTGCCGCGCCGGAGCTTCTGCGCCCGATGAGCACCGGCGGCGAACATGGCTCGCACGCGATCGTGCTGGGGCCGGACCACAAACTTTATATTGTCTCCGGCAATTTTACCAAGGTGCCGTCCGACGCGCTGCCCAGTTCGCCGCATCGCAATTTTGCCGACGACCAATTGCTGCCGTGGGCGGATGACGGTAATGGGTTCGGCGCCGGTTTGCACGCGCCGGGCGGATTTGTCATGCGCATGGATGAGGATGGCCGGAACTGCGAACTCTTTGCCGCCGGCACGCGCAATACTTACGACATCGCCTTCGGCCCGGAGGGCGAGCTTTTTGGATTTGACAGCGACATGGAATGGGACTGGGGCACGGCGTGGTACCGGCCGACCCGTGTCAATCATTGGGTGGCGGGAGGCGATTACGGCTTCCGCGAAGGCAGCGGGAAATTTCCCGAATACTACGAGGACACGCTGCCGGCCACGCTGAATATCGGCCTCGGCTCGCCCACTGGCGTGATATTCGGAACGAAAGGCAAATTTCCCAAGACCTACCGCGACGCTTTCTTCATGGAGGATTGGACCTACGGCCGCCTTTTCGCCGTCCATTTGATCCCCGAGGGCGCGACTTACGACGCCACAGTCGAAACGATCTTGCATGGGAAACCCCTGGATTTGACCGCCCTGGAATTTGGCCATGACGGCGCGCTCTATTTCACCACTGGCGGGCGGGGCACCGAATCGGGCCTTTACCGCCTGACCTACACCGGGCCGCGCTTGAAGGAGCCGCGCCTGACGCCGGACGAGAAGGCCGCCGCAGAACAAGCGCGCGCGGCCAGCCGCCTGCGCCACGATTTGGAGCGCCTTTATGGAAAGCGCGACCCGCGCATCGTCGATGAGGTCTGGTCCTCCCTGGGCAGTGAGGACCGCTGGATTCGCTACGCGGCGCGCCTGGCGCTGGAATCCCAGGATACGGCCTGGTGGAAGGACCGCGCCCTGGGCGAACCGGACACCGAAACCGGGCTGACCGCCCTGCTGGCGCTGGCGCGCCTCGGGGGCAAGGAGACGCAGCGCGACTTGCTGCTGGCGCTGAAAAAATTCCCGATGGCCGGCCTCAGTCAAGAACAAGAATTACTGAAGCTGCGGGTCCTCGAGGTCAGCTTCAGCCGCCAGGGGCGGCCGGACGCCGACCTCGCCCAACTGGCCATCGCCAAACTCGATCCGCTCTATCCCGCTGCCAGCGAAGAACTCAACCGCGAGTTGTGTCAGATCCTGCTTTATTTGCAGGCGCCCGACGCGGTCGCCAAGACCGTGGCGTTGCTGGACAAGGCACCCACGCAGGAGGAGCAGACTTATTACGTCATGCGCTTGCGCAACATCACCAACGGCTGGACGATGGACCTGCGCAAGGATTACCTCGGCTGGTTCGACAAGAACCGCGACCACATCGCGCATCCGCCCGACATCGTGCAATACTTCAAGGACGCAGAGCGCGATTACAGCGACGGCGCGAGCTTTCCGCGATTCCTGGAAAATTTCCGCAAGGAAGACGTCGGCACGTTGAGCGACGACGAGCGCGAGGAGCTGGCCGCGTTTTTGCCCAAGGAAGACAAGGCCGCGGCCGCCGCCGGGCCGGACCGAAAATTCGTCAAGGATTGGCGCATGACGGACCTGCTGCCGGATCTGGCGAAAGCAAAAACGGGGCGCTCCTTTAAACAGGGACAAGCGGTTTTCGCCCAAGCGCAATGCATACAGTGCCATCGTTTTGGCAAGAGCGGCGGGTCGGTTGGGCCGGAACTGGCCGCCGTCTCCAGCCGGCTGACGGCGCGCGACATTTTGGAATCCATCCTCGAGCCCTCGAAGGTTGTTTCGGAACAGTACCAAAATATAGTATTGACTATAAAAGACGGTGACGTTGTGGCGGGCCGCCTGATCGAGGCCAACGACCAAAGCCTGGTGCTGATGACCGACCCCATTCACCCGAACAAGGTGGAATTTCGCACGGCCGACGTGCTCTCGCGCCGCCCCTCCAAGATTTCGCCGATGCCCGAGGGTTTGGTCAACTCGTTCACGGAGGATGAGATCTGGGATTTGATCGCCTACATGGAATCGTCCGGCAAAAGGACTTACACGGCGTTCCAGAAGTAGGGGAGCGCGCCGGCCCGCGCCGCAGCTTTCAGGGTGTCGCCGGGCGCAAAGAAACCTCGGACGAAGATCGTTACGAGCGAGATGCTTGCCCTCCTCGCTGCCCTACAGTTTCTTGGAGAGGTAATCCTCCAGCTTCACCGCGTCCGCGGCAAATGTGCGGATGCCCTCGGCCAGCTTTTCGGTGGCCATGGCGTCTTCGTTGAGCATCCAGCGGAAGGTCTTTTCATCGACGGCCACGCGGGCCAGCTTCGGGTTGCGGCAGGTTTCCGGGGAAAGTTTAAGCGGCACCGGGTCGGTGCTTTTCATCATTTCTCCGAGCAACTCCGGGCTGATGGTCAGCAAGTCGCAGCCGGCCAGTTCCAAGGCCTCGCCTTTGCTGCGGAAGCTGGCGCCCATGACTTCGGTCGGATAGCCGAAGGTCTTGTAGTAGGTGTAAATCTCGCGCACGGATTGCACGCCGGGATCCTCGGCGGGGGCGTAATCCCGTTTGTTGGCTTTCTTGTACCAATCAAGAATACGGCCCACGAATGGCGAAATCAATTTCGCGCCGGCTTCGGCCGCGCCGATGGCCTGGGCCATGGAAAAGAGCAGGGTCATGTTGCAGTTGATCCCCTCTTTTTGCAGGACGCGGGCCGCCTGGATGCCCTCCCAGGAAGTGGCGAGTTTGATCAAGACCCGTTCGCGCGGGATGCCGGCCTTGGCATAGCGCTCGATGAACCAGCGTCCCTCGGATACCAGCGCCTCCGTGTCGAACGCGACCTTGGCGCTGGTCTCCGTCGAGACGCGGCCGGGCACGATTTTCAAAATTTCGATGCCGAACAAGACCAGCAGATCGCGCATGATATCGTCCAGCGAGAGGGACTTGGTCTTGCATTCGCGGACAGCTTGTTCGACCAGCGATTGGTATTCGGGTTTCTGCGCCGCTTTGAGGATGAGCGTTGGATTGGTGGTGGCGTCCTGGGGCGCATAGGCCTTGAGTTGGGCGAAATCGCCGGTATCGGCGACGACACGGGTGAATTTTTTCAATTGTTCGAGCTGGTTCAACCCGGCGGGCGAAGAAACAGCCTGACTTTTTTCGGCGGTGGCGATGGCACTCATGGAGATTAATATAATCCTCTTTTGTTCCAACTCCAGAAAAAAAATTCGACGCTGCCGCTATTCGGTGGGAATGCGGATGAAAGGAATAATAAAATATTTTGCGCGCCGATAAGGTTTTCTGCCAACGACAACTCATGGTTCTGCAAAAAGCTTGTGGTACAATGAGAAACAAGCGATACTTTGTTTGAGCATGATATGCCCGGCGAACTGACAGAATTGGAGTTTTCACTCGAAGATGTAATCGGTGGCCGTCCGTTGACGCTGTTCACGGTGGACCTGCCGACATTGCGCGGGTTTCTCGAAGAAGTGGAGAGGCTCGTCAAGGGTGATGTCCCAGGCGCGAGCCTCGGTGATTCCCGCCTTCGTCTTGAAGACGGCTCGGTCAAGCTGGTTGCTTTGGTGGCCCACCTTCTCGCGGCCGACGTGCAAAGCGATCTGGCGAAGCTCAATGAGAAGGGAGATTTGGACGCCATCCAGCCGCGACGAGCCGAGGTGATTGAGCAATGGCAAGCACGGGCCCGGCGTTTTCCCAGTCGCGCCTATTCCATTCAAACCAGTTCGACGAACGGCGCAGTCCGAATTGCGAACACGAGCCAGTTTCAACATGGCAGTGAAAACGCGTGGGTGAGTGTGGAAAAATATTTGGCCGGCAAAGTGGTGAACGCCGGAGGCAAGCAAGACCCCAACGTGCATTTGGTTCTGACGGATTCTGGCGAGACCATCCGGATAAGCGCGACGGAGCAGCAATTGAGCGCGGAGAAGGCAAACCAGCTTTACAAGGATGTGACACTGCGAGTGCAGGCAGAGCAGCACATTCGGACCAAGGCGCTACGCGATGTCCGCTTGATTCAGTTCGTGCCCCAGGCAACCGAGGCGGACGAGCGGACGCTGGCCAATCTCTGGCAAAAAGGCCGCGAAGCGTGGCGCGATGTGACGTCGGCGGCGGATTGGGTTGAATCGCTCCGAGGGAACAAGTGAGGCCATGATCCAAGTCTCGCTCGACACCAGTTTCTTGATCACGTTTGCCGATCCGGGACGAGTGAATCACCCGGTAGCGGTGGACTACTTCCGGCACTGCCTCGGTCAACACATCCCAATGTGGGTCTCCGCCGTTGCCGCCGGTGAATTTGAAGTGGGGCAACCTGTCAGCGATTTGCCGCTACAGAATTTTCGCATTCAGCCCTACAACCTTCCGCATGCCATTCGCTCCGCCTCATTTTTCCGGGCTCTTCGCGCGGAGAATGCTCCGTCCGGGGAAGATCGCCGCCCAGTCATCATCAACGATCTGAAGATTCTGGCGCAGGCCGAAGAAGAAGGAATTCCTGTCGTTCTGACTGAAGACCGCAACACGCTCTCGCGGATGGCGGAACGATTGCGCCAGTACGGGCAGGCCAAGCTCCGCGTCCTATTGCTGACCGAAGGGTTTACTCCGGGCCGCTTGGAGACTCCGGCTCAAGATGAACTCCGACTGCCGCCTTCTTCCACGTAGATCACCTATGACCTCGAGCGGTGGATTTCAATCGTGCTCGCGGTCGAAGAGCATCATTTCCGTGAAAACCCTTTTTGAAAAACCGGATCTCGACCAGGAATGGGTGCGCGCGTTGTAATTCCATCCGCGGCGCTCCAGTTGTTGGGCAAACTCTTGACGATCAAGATTCAAACAACTCAAGGCGCGGCGATGCCACAATTCAATGACCACTCGGTTGAACAGAGCTTCGCTGGTAAAACCGGCCGCTTCATTGTCCAGGCAAGCGTCGAACACTTCCGAGAGAGTGACGGCTGAACCTGTCTGCGCGGCGTTTTTGTCCGGCTTCCTGGTCTTGGGAACTTTGGCCGGCTTGTAAAACGTGAGAATCATTTCTCCCGCCAGCACGCTGGCGGAATTTTTCTTTTTGTGCATGGACCAAATCACATCGCCGGTTTGCGTGATGGCGGCTTTAAGTTCTCCGCCGCAGTCATGGGCCGTTTCAAGAATGGTGGCAAAGTAACTCGAGTCCCAGTGCTGAAACACAATGGAAAACCATCGGTCTGGTTTCAAAAGGCGGAAAGAGGCTTTAATGCCGCGGGCCAGGCTTTGTTTGTAATGCTCCTCGGAGTGGCCGCGCTCGCCTCCGACGATTGTCTCCTGTTCGCGCGTTTCCTCCGCGATGGGAAAACCAAGCCAGTGATTCCACAAGATGGAAAGGTCGAGGTAGCTGATGAAGGCGCCGTACGGGGGATCGGTAAAGATGTAATCGACGCTGCCGGGTTTGATAACGTTGTCCAGCGTCGCCGCGTCGTGGGCCAAGACGCGGAAATTCTTGGCGCTGTCGAGCTTGAGCGAGCCGCCGGAGGGATTGGCCCGATAATCGCGCAGCCGCAAAACTTCCTCTTTCGCCGCCAGCACGTTGAGGAAGCGGCCCTGAAAAGTTTCCCAAATCGGAAGCTCAACGGAGTGGGCGGCCAGTTTGTAGCGATAGATGCTGAAGATGCTCGAACCGCCCCGGCTTTCCGCGCGGCCTTTGGCGGAAAGAAAGGTCCTATTGAGTTTGGCCATGGCGGCGGACCAAGCCAAAAGCAACAAGTCTCGGATAACCCCTGTTTCGCGCTCGATGGTTTGTTTAAGCAAGGCGACTCCGGCCAATTGGCGCGGGGTGAACATGTCGTAAAAAAAATCCGCGTCCGAATTGCGGGGCAGCCGAATGTTTTCCGGCAGGGGAAGTTTTTTCAGCCATAGTTTGGCCACGGCCTCGTCTTTTTCGATGGCGCGAATGTCCCTGGAGCAAGTCTGTTCCACGCGCTCAAAAGCCTGGCGCAGCGAGGTAGTGGAAGGCAGGGTCGTATCGGCGATATTGCGCGCGATGAAATTGGCGAATGGATTGAGGTCATTTTGAATGGCGGAGCGCCCCAGCAAGAAAGCTTCGATGGCCGTCACGCCCGTGCCGCCGAACGGATCGAGCACCACGTCGCCTTCTTGGGAATAGCGTTCAATGTAGGCGCGCACGACATTGGCCGGACGCCGCGTGAAATAAGGATGCACGCCGTAATGCCGCGCTTCTTCCTGGCGGGCGGCGGGAATGGCTTCCAAAACGGGTGCGATGCAGGCGCGAGAATTCATGCGGACAAAAACCTTGCCAGTGATCGAACCTCAACAAAGTCAACATGTTCTTGCGGGTGACGCGTGTCATAATCCAGGCAGAGAACCACGGCACGCGGCAGCGTCGGATAATTTTTGATCTGATATTTGAATCCGCTCGCTCGTTTCTTAATTTCGACCGCGCATGAATACTCAGGATAGTCGGCAAAGCAAAATGAACTTGCCGGGCAATCGAATCCTCTAAGAACATAAGGGCCAAGCCTTAATCCCAAACGGCCAAACGCCCCGGCCAGCCGCAATAAATCCGCTTCACTCACCAGTTTTGCCTTTGGCTGAGCATAGTCATGAACAAACCGTTTGAACTGCGACACAGTCCAAGAAAAGGCCTCGGGATTCGCCTGTCGTTCCTGATCAATTTGCCTTTTCCACAGTTCGCTTTGGAAATGGGCGTGAAAAGAAAGCGACTGCTGTGTTGATGGCAGGATTGTGGAGAGGCCTTTGGAGGAGCCTTTTTTCCGCCAATGCACTTCAATTGGAACAAGAATGAATCTGCTTTTCTTGTCGAATGTGATTTGGATCTCTATGCGTTCAAATTCGCGGTGCGCATCCAACGCGAACCAGCGACGTATCGCCTCGCCAATAGACTCTTTGGATTCTCCCTTCTGAATCCGAAAATGTTGCGCGTTGGCCTTGACGATTCTTCCTTCGACAATTTTGTGATCGGGATCGACGGCGTTGAAAGCAGTTTCAACAGGACCGTATGGAGTTTGAAGAATGACTTGGCATTTTTTGTGCCGCTGGATGTGCTCAAGAATATGCTCCGGGGCCTTTTGCAGCCAATATTGCGGTCCGCCGGACTTCCCGACCTTTGCCTGTTGCAGATGCATGATCTATTCAATAATGGCGCTGAAAAACCAAGCGCTGCAAGCTCGCCCTGCTGTTGAAACGAGTGCCACATCCCGCGTGGCCTGAATCGGCCTTGCCCAGAATTGCTTTGATGTCCGGGAAGGCTCGCGTCGTTCCTGTCAGCTTGCGGAAATCAATTTCCTTGCCGCACATAGCAATCAGCTCACGAGATAAACGCAAAGTCATCACGTTCCGCGCAATAGAATCGCTGATTTGGCAACAAAGATGCCGCTCCGCGACGACGGCTGCCAGTTTGCGGTTGTTGTCAAAATTCTGGCGGCGGCGGAAGACGATGGCGGCTTCGACGTTGGGCGGCATTTCGGCGAGGTACATTTCGCCGTTTTCGGGCTTGAGGATTTTTTGCACCCACGCGGAGGCCTGGTCAACGCGCTGATATTGCCGCCAAAATGAGCGGAGAACTTTGATGAGGAATCCACCCGAACCGCAGGCGGTGTCGGCCACGCGGATTTCGGCCAGTTGCGCCATGAGCTTTTCGGCGCGGGCGAAGTCGCATGTCTGGCTGCTGACGGCGTCGCAGATTTGATCGACGGTTTGGCCAGCCAGCGAGTTGACCAGGGAATCGGCCATCGGGGCGGTGATGCCGGCGGGGGTGTAGTAAATCCCCTCGTCTTTGCGGTTGGCGGCCAGGAACATTTCGTAGCTCTTACCGAAAATATCCTCGTCGATGCGCCGGTAGTTGTAGTGGACGATGCCGCGGCTGAAAGTTTGATCCCAACTATTGACGCCGAGCACGAAATTGAGCTTGTCGCAAAAGTGCTGGAGATTGGCCGGGTCTTTGTCAAGGCGCTCCCAGATGCGCTGGGAAAAAATCTCGGTGTCGTAGTATTCGTCGAAGAAATCCTCGAAGAATTCGAGGAACTTTGGGACGACGCGGTGGGCGCCTTTTGGCTCCCAGAGCTTGGTGAAGCGGGTGTATTCATCCTGCGTGAACCGGTATTGCACCAGGCCGTAATCCTCAATGGTGCGGGCAAAGATGAGCTTGTTGATGAGCAGGATGATGGATTCGGCGGCTTGCTCGGGCGGCGTCCATCTGACCTTGTCGAATTCGTTGAACCAGATTTTCAGGTCCGCAAAAAACTGCCGCTCCAATTCCGGTTTTTCCGCGGTGTCCTCAATGCGGCGCATGGTATCGAGGATGCTGCCGCTTTCGCGGCATCGGGCAAAAAAATCGGCGAAGGGCAGTTCGGCAAAAGGCTTGTTCTCAAAGAAAAAATCGCGGGCGCTGAAAAACCAGGCCGCGCGAAGGTCGGTGAGAATCAGATATTCGTGGTCGCGGAGATATTTTTTAACCTGGGCCGTGTGGTGCTTAGGATTTGCGTCGCGACGCCAAAGGGCATCCGGGCCGTCGCGTTGAAAGAGCGGCTTGAGTTCCAACGGCAGAGGTTCGCCCCTGGGTTCGGGCAGCATGAAATCCACCCATCCCTCGCGGCTGCCAACCTGGCGCGTGGGCTGAAAACGCAAGACGTCTTTGCAGAGGGCGGTAAACAGGTCTTCCGCCGCTGTTTCGGGTTTGACGACGTTCTTGAGGTCGAGCACATACTTTTCGATGGGGGTGTAATCGGAAATCGGACTTGCCTCTGGCGCCTGCGGCAGAAAATCGATGCGTTCGCGAGAGGTGAACTGACGCAGCGCATCCAGGATTTCAGTGTAATTCACGGACAGATTGTTTGATTTCCACGCTCCGGTTGTCCGAACGGCAGGAGCTTATCGAGGCCGTTGCGAAATGGCAAACCGAATCATGATCGATGTGGGTGCGAATTCGCCCGGAAGTCAGTTTCGGACGAAGGATGCCGTCCCTCCTGAAGAAAGCACTCATGATTCGGGAAGTGGCCCGCGCCACTTGACGCGCATGGGCCTTGGCACGATAGTTTGGCCATGAGACCTATCAGAGGGGAATACGGATGACGCGCCTTGGAAAGATGGCGCGGTTGCGGCGGGAGATGCGCGAGGAGCCATGCAAGGCTTGGTTCCCCGGCATCAACCTGGACGGTTTGCGGAATTTGCCCGCGATGCCGCCGCAAGTGCTGGCGAGCAGGCCGCGAAACCAAGGCCCCGCGTCGCGCTTAGACCGCGCCGGGCGAGTCTCGAAAACGAGAGTTTGCAGAGGCGCCAATCAAGGTGAATCAAACCAAATCAAACCAAATCAAACCTGCGGGGTGGTGGGCGGTGGGTGTGGAGTGGACAGTGGACAGTGGTTAGTGGCCAGTGTCAGGTGGCGGAAGAAGCCGGCGGAAAGCAGGCCAGTCAAACCCAGTCAAACCCAGTCAAACCGGTTTGACTCAGGTTCGAGCAGAAACAAGACCATCTTAGGCGAGTTGCTTATGTTAGTGCCATGGCCGAAATTGCAACCGGTCGGGCTAATCAAAGCAAATCAAACCAAATCAAACCTGCGGCGTGGGAAAAAGTGCAAATTTCAAAGGTTCACGGTTCAAAATTCAATGGTCAAAACGCCTCAATTCGCGGAGAAGGCAAAACAAGGATGGTCACTCCTTCATGGAATGTACACTTGCGCGATAGAGATTATGATTATTATTATGAAAGAAGGAATAGGACGGCGGGTTGCGGACCGGTCAAACGCGGTCAAACCCAGTCAAACCCAATCAAACTCGGTCAAACAGGATCAAACCGAATCAAACCAAATCAAACCTGTGATGGGGAAGTATCTATGGCACACTGAATTGCAGGGGAGCGGAATGGGGGTTCGTCGGGTTTAGGATTAGGATTACGATTATGATTATGAATGACTTAAGTCAAACGCAGTCAAACCAGTCAAACCCAGTCAAACCGGAATCGGCGGCTTGACCTCGGCAGGACCCCAAAAACACCTGTCCTGAGCGATGTGCTTATCATGTTCACTGGCCCTGTCTGTCTGTCTGGACGTTTCGGCGCCTTGGCAACACAAATAAACTGGCCCAAGCGTTCAGTGGGCACGCCATGCCGCCCTGGCCGCGTGTAACGCATTGCGCTCCAAACATTTACGAGCATCGAGATAATTCGTCGAGATAGGTTGTTTGTTAAATGGTTCACTATCAACAACTTATATATTTACGCGTCATTCTAAAGTCTTAAAGCGTTTCTGAAATTCTCGCCCGGCGCCGCGTGAGCGCACGCGGCCTATAGCATACCCCAAAATTTCAATCCTTTGCAGGCCCGGTCCTCCGACTGGGCGAATTTTCAGACAGGCTCTTCTACTTATTTATGTTCCCAAGGGTTGGGCTTGAGGAAGCGCCTGTTATTCATAAAGAACGGCCGTGGTCGCGCTGGCCCAAAATTTCCCGATTGACGTTTGAGGCCGCCCGCCGCAAGGTCTTAAGGCTTTGCCGCAGGCATGAAAACCGTTTTATTTGTTTGCACCGGGAACATTTGTCGCAGCCCGATGGCCGAAGGGCTTTTCCGCTACGCCACGCGTGGACGAACGGATTGCCGTGTCCTCTCGGCGGGCGTCGGCGCCTTGGAAGGGCAGCCGCCCAGTTCCCATGCCTTGCGGGCGCTGAACGAATTGGGCATCGATATTTCCCAGTTGCGCAGCCGCATGCTCACGTCCGAATTGGTGGAGGAGGCCGATTATATCTTCGGCATGACCCACAGCCATGTCGATCAGGTCAACTTGCTTTTTCCGCGGGCGGCGGAGAAGACGTTTCTGCTGCGGGAATTTGACGAAACGTTGGACGAATTCGAGAAGGACATCAGCGATCCCATCGGCGGTTCTTATGAAACTTATGCCTACTGCCGGGACCAGATTGAACAAGGCATATTTTCCATGCTCAATTTCATCGAACAAGCCGCCCAAAACCAGACGGCGCCCGGAGCCGCGCCGACGTGCCGCATTGCCCTGGGCAGCGACCACGCCGGGTTCCAGCTCAAAGAGGCGCTGAAGGGTTATTTGGAGGACAAACCTGCCACGCTGAAGGACTTGGGGACCAGTTCGACCGAGGTGTGCGATTACACGGACTTCGCCCAGGCGGTGGGCGAAGCGGTGGCGGGGGGACGCGCCGAGTTTGGGCTGTTGATCTGCGCCACGGGCGTCGGCATGAGCATGGCGGCCAACAAAGTGGCCGGCGTCCGCGCGGCCCTGGCGGGTAATGAACAGTCCGCCACCCTGGCCCGCCAGCATAACAACGCCAA
>PLIU01000138.1 GCA_003140095.1 Verrucomicrobiales bacterium
GGCGGAGTGGAGCGCGGTTTTAGAACGTCCGTTGAGTGCGTGACCGTCTAGGTTTGTATAGCGTATAGCGGCGATTTATCTGGCCGGTTTCCGAGCGCCCGCAGGAAAGCCGGCCAGTCAAAGCGCCGTGTTTAGCGTTCGGTAGAACGGCCAAGTTTTCTGCATCGGGCGGCCAAGAGATTCTTGCTCGAACGGAATTCTTCCAGCTTGCATGTGCAGCGGACGGAAATCGCGCCCTGACTTGTCCCGGAGCACTCGAAGAATTTCAAAACCGGCCTCATCGCTGTCGCCAAAATGCCAGCAATCAATCTTTGGAGGCAAGCGTCGGAGCAACGCCACCGTGCCACTGCCTGGGTAGCTGCTGCAAATAAGCAAATCACCGCTTTGGAGTTTGGCCAATTCATGAAACGTCGTTTCGTTTTCAATCGTCGTGCAGCGCAAAGATGATGTCTCGATTTTTTCTGCGCGCTCAATGTCGGTTTGAGACAAACGAAAGGACCCGTGCAAAATCCCCAAATCTAACCATGCGCCGTCCAACCAAAGTTTTAACGGGCCATGAACCAGCACGGAGCGTGGGTTGGAAATAATTCCAATATCGTCAAGCGTGCAAATTTCACTACCGGTGATGTCTTCGAGCAAGCGGCCTAGTTTGCCACGCAATTGGCCTGAAAATTCGCCGTCTCGTTCCAGTGCGGCGAGTTCTTCCAACTGTTTGGATGATCCGCACAATACGCAGCTTACAAAACGGATGAGCGATTCACCATCCCAGGCCAGCAACTTCGGAAGCAAGGCAAGCAATTCGTCGTTGGCTCGGCTCGGTTCGCGGTCAAAAGCTGCAATAGATCGGCCGGCCAGCGCCTCATTGCGCATTCGTCCGCACCAAGCCGTCCATTTCTCCCGCCAGCGCGTTGGCACGTCGGTAGTGGCTGCCGCTGCGAATTGCTCCGCCAAATTCGCGCGCGTTTTCGTCGGTGACGACCGTGTAATTTTCGCATACAGAGCATCTTCCTTTGCGGCCGAAAAACGAATTTGGTGGATGTGAGAACGGTCGCGCTTGTGAACCGGAACACGCACCAGCAAGCCGGCAGATTCAGCCTCGGCAAGTTGTTGCTCGGCCAGCGCCCGGTTTTCCCCTTCGTTGCAGCCGGCCTCCGCAAGCAGTTCTTCCAACAGAACCAGCAGATCACGATTTGCCGCGCCAGTGCGACCCGCCTGACTGCGTTCATAACGACTGGCAAGAGCTTCAAGAACGGGTGAAGGCGTTTTCATTGCCTAGTTTTTAATTACGAACCCATCAGCCGCCGTGCATTTTCCGAATTACGCGCAAGGCTCACCGGCACATTGCTGATTTCAGTGCGTTTGCCGACTCGACGATCATTTTTTGATACTACAACAAGCCAGTCGCAATGTTCAAACGCATACGGAATATTGCCGGTGCTCATGGAAAAAACGCCTTGAAGATCAAAAGCTTTGAGTGCGGTAATGCAGTCTTTGATACGTTCACCGCTCAACTTGGAAAACGCCTCGTCAATCGGCACAAGTCCAAGCGAAGGTTCTGGCTTGCGGGAGCTGTAACAACGGTAAGCGCGCAAATAGCTCGCAAGAATGGCGATAAAATACGGCGATTGATTTTCGCCGCCGCTGAATTTGCCTGAATGTCTGTCCACGCTCGTTTTGCGGCCGTCTGCTTCCAATACTTCCATGTCGTATTCGTAATAGTGACGGTAATCGAGCAACCGGGCTGCTTCGGCGCTGTCCGGTTGCTCGGTGAGTGTTTTCAGAAAATGTGCAATCGCATCTCGGAAACGCGGCTCGGCCGAGGCAAAAAACAAATCATCTTCGCGCGCGACGGCGCTGGCTTGAAGCAAATCATGGTAGAGCTGATAATCACGGTTGAGCCAGTGTCGAAGCGTGTAGGTATTCGTGCCGATTGGCCGCTTCTTCAGCGACGTATTTAGCAACGTGACCAAGTTGACAACTTCGTTCAATGCGTTGTGCAGTTTTTCCAGAATTTGCGTTCGGAACAGATGCTCCCAATTTTTACGTTCGCGCTCGGCTTTGGTGCGATAATCCGGAATGTCGCTCTGCTCCAATTTGGCGAGTTGCTTGGCATGTGCGTCATTGGCTTCGGTTTCGACAGGCAAATCATCAAACTTCGAGTGAACCATCGCGAGTTCGCGACGTTTGGCTTTTAACTCCTCCCACGCGCCTGCGGCCTTCTCGTTGCAGTCATAGAACTGATCCTTAAAATGGTTTGCGGTGGTGTCCTTTGCGGGAAAGCGCGCCAGCATCTCTGCACGCAACTCTTCCAGCCATTTCAGCCACGGCGAAATGTCGGTTTCATTCCGAACCTGCTCAAATTTTCCAGCCAGTGCCGCGACCTCGGTTTGGAACGCTTTGACTTGCGCTTCCAAATCGCGAAGATTCGCCCGCTTCTCGCTGCGGTCAAGCGCCCTTTGCTCGCCCTCCAGTTTTTTAAGTTCGGCTTCAAGTTTCGCTTGCTGTATCGCCAATTCGTCGAACTTCGCCCGGTCAATTGTTTTGAGCTTCGCGATGTTTTCGTTCAGTTCGGATTGCAAAACAGGCAATTGCCTGACGAGCGCAAGTTCCTCGCTCAAATTCGGGGCTTGTTCAAAATGTTCCCGCCAGCCTTCACCGGCGGCTTTGACCGCTCGTTCAATGGGTGTCAGCTTGCGTTCTTCAGCCTCAAGATCACCAACCAGCTTTTGTTTCCAGGCAAGCTGTTGCTCCAAACCCTTTTCGCCGACAAACGGATTGCCATCGTAGAAACGTGGGCGTTCAACAAACGCGCCGCGCGTCATAAAGCCGTCCGGGAGAATGCCGTTTTGTTCTGGCGGCAGCGCCCTCAAATGAGCGAGTGATTCTACACACATCAGATCGCCGAACAATTGGCTTACAATAGATTCGGCGGCAGGGTGTCTGGTCGTCAGCTTTTCTGCCAGCGAACCGGGGTGGATGGTTTTTTTGAGTTTGGCCGCTTTGGTTGGGTTGATGAGAGATTCGCGCCCTGTTTCGCCGCCAAGTTCGGACGCTTTTAATCCATGATAAATTTTCTCCGCCTGTTCGTAATGCTCCGGGGCAACCACGATGGCGAATTTACGGGCAAAGACAACCTCAATGGCCGGACGCCAGCGCTCATCGTTCACTTCGCACAGCGCCCGGAGATGTTGGGCGGGCAAACGCGAACCACTCGAAGGCAAACTGCTGTTCAGCGTATCCAACAACCGGGTTGGAAAAGGAAGTTTGCCGATTTTAAGAGCGCCAACTTCATCGCGCAACTGGCCGAGTTGCTGGCGCAATTCGACCAGACGCTTTTGTGTTGGCGCAGCGGCGCGGTTGACTTCAATGGCAGCACGCTGGGCGGCATCACCGAGGGCACGCAGGGTTTCGGCCGCCTTCGGAACTCCGCCTTGTTCAACGCCGTTTATGGCCCGTTCAACCGAAGCGACTGGCGCGGCATCTATGTCCAGAGGCAGCGCGCGAAGATCTTTATGCCACGAGCGGGCATTGCGAACACGATTGGCGAGCGCTTGTCCCAGCGTCGTGCCGACCTCGGCAAGTTGACTGATTTGATGGGTCAGCTTGCCGTTTCGTGATTTCAATTCGCTATAAAGCCGGCCTTCGGGTGTTTCGTTGATGCTCGCCATGAGGCTGCCCATCCGCTGTTTGAGATTGGGGATGGCCTCCTCCAAGTATTTCAGTGTTGCTTCCTCGGTCGCGTAGTCTTCCTTCAGCTTCGTGAGCTTGGTTTCATCAGCCTGAAGTTGTTCGGCGGAATGTTCATGACGAAGTTGGGCTTCGAGATAACGCGCCAATGCACGGGTCGCGGCGAAGTTCAGTCAGCCGGACAAATGTGGCTTGGATGGACTTTAACCTGTCAAGCTGGTCGTTCAGCTTGTTCAGGTCGCCCTCGTAATTTAGAAAAGTGCGGTAACTTGCCGTCACATCATTTACATCAAGCTTGTCGGCGGGGAGAATAAATTGGCGGGCGAATTCGTTGAAACTTTTCAGAAACGTGAACGACATCGCGGTGGGCAAAAGCGAGCGCAGCACTTTGTTGTCGAAATTGAGATGAACCGGCTGCGCCATGTCGCGCAAATATGCCTCGATGCCTTCCGGGTAAATTCGTCCCTGCCGGCTTTCCACGAGTCCTTTGAAAGCGGTATAGTCCAGCGGGCGCTTTTCGGCATCGAGAAAATCGCCGCGAGCGAGCGATTCTGGAATAAAAAACGGGGTGACTTTGCCGTGTGCTTCCGCCGCGCTGGTGAATTCAACACGAATGCCCCAAGTCTCACACTTTTTGCCGTTTGGCCAAGTGAATTCCAGCGCCACATAAGTAATGGCGCTGCTCCGCATGTATTGTGTGACGCCATTTTCCTCCTCTTTGGTGTCGCCAAGACAATAGCCTTTGAGCGAACGGTCGGAACGGTCGCCCGTAGCGGACTGGTTGAAACGCACGAGGCGCTGGTCGCCCACAAGGACAAACTGTATCAAATCCATCAGGATGGATTTGCCCGAACCGGTCAAACCCGCAAGCAACAGGTTGCCTTCAACTGGAATGGTATCTTTGTAGCCATACCAGTTGAGCGCATGGATTCGTGTGAGTCGGATGGTGCGAGTCATTCTGCTTTGTCGTTGTCGTCCAGATCAGTTTCAACTGGTTCTTTGGCCGATGCCAGATAGCGTTCGGCATTTTTATTCCATTCCTCGATCCCTTGAAATGGAATGACCCTCTTTAACGTCGGCAGGATTTCAATCTGTGAACGCTCCAACACTATGTCGGGCGTGATGTGAACAAGGTTTTTGCGCTGCGCCAGCGCGAGAATTTCACGCAAACGTGTTTGGCTGGGAAGATGTTTGCGGAGTGGTTCAAATTTCGCGGTCAATGAATCGTTGAGTTGTTGCGCGGTGAGGCGGACCGGCGGAGTTTCGCCCCGGTCACGCACGGCGGTATCAAACTCATACCACAACGTGAGCAAAACCAACGTGGCATCCAATTTGAGACGCAGAAGGAACCCACTGCTTTGGGGCACGGCCTGCACTGTTCGGTCTTGATGTTCCCAATGAAGTTTCAGGTCGAGCAATCCGGCCAATTCGTCCACCCAGTCCCGGTTTTGGTAACACCAATGGTAAAGATCGATCTGCGCGGGTTCGAGGCCAAGAATTGAACCGCTGGTCAGCAAACGCCGCAAGGCTTCACCGAGCCGTTCGCGGTCATTGACGGAAAGTTTATTCAGCAATCCGTTGGTATTTGTGGTTGTGCCGTCGGTGGTCATTTTTTAAGCAAAGTAAAACGCTCGATGCGGTATTGCAGTTTGGTGTCGAATTTGCCGGAATCAGCCTCGGTTTCGCGCCGGGGCACTTGGATTTCAAATTGTGCATCCGCCGACCGCGAGTGCAGGAGACAAGCAATGAGATTGTCCACATCCTCGTCATTGTGAACATGGTCGCGAAGCAACTCGTCGGATTCAATATGCGCACCCTTCTTGCCGGGCAATGCGGCCACAAAATGATTGGCACGGCTGACGGTCAACGAATCACGCATGGTGCTTTCAAGCTGCGCCAATGCGTGATCTTGCTGGCGCTGGTCGGCATCCGCCAAAGGTTCGATTTCACCAGCCGCACGGCGAAGGCGGGGTGTGTAGAGTGATTCCATGCCGCCAAAAATTCGCGCGTCGTGAAGGAGCAAAACCGGAAACTCAATGCCTAGGTCGTCCAGTTCTCCGACGCGCCGACCGGCAAAATGACGATTGATCGTCTCGAAAAATTCCTGCACGCGGGAGCGGTTTTCGCTGGTTGTTTCCTGAAGATAGCGGAAGCGCGCCTGCGAACGGCGCGTGAATTCAGCCGTGCGCCGATCAATGGCGTTGGCCAGTGGCTGGATGCCATCCAGCAAATTCGCAAGTTCATCCAGCCGCCCCCTGGCATGGGCCATCGCCCCTTCCGGTGAAACCGCCGGGTCGCGCCGCATCACCTCGATCTGCATTTTGGTCAGAAGTTCGGCGTTGGCCTCCAATTCCTCAATCGCCCGCCGGGCTTCCGCGAGCTTCGATGGCAGACGCGCATGCACCAATTGTGAGTAACACGTTCGGCCAATGCGTTCGGCAAATTGGTCAAACAGCACAGCGAGGTTTTCTTTCAGTGTTGAAGCGGCCAGTTGTTGTTTTGTGTGGCGTTCAATGGACTTTTGCATCCCGCGTAGTTCGGCCACGCCGGCTTGGAGACTGGCGACGCAACTCTCGACCTGCGCCCAAGGTTGATCCGCCAGCGCATCGCGGTTGGTCAAAGTGAAACAGACGTTCACCAGCTTGTCCGAAAAGACGGCTGCCTCGGGACAGGCGATTTTTCTCAATGCCTGAAGCAGCACAATTCCGTTTGGGTCAAAGAAAATTCTCCTTTGCCAATCTGTGCGCTCCTCCTCGTATAGCCAGCCCGTCTTGCGAAGTGTTTCCAAAACAATGCGCGCCTTGTCGCGGGTGGTTGCGGCTTGGGCTACCGATTCATCCTCGGCGGCACTCAAATCGCCATGTTGTTCAACAACCCGTTCCACCAATGCCAGTGCCTCCTCCCGGTCAAGTCCTTGGTTGCGTTGCACCGCTTCATATTCAAGTGCATCAAGAGAATCCACATAGAGACGAGCCGACGGTCTCGCCAGCACCCCGAAGAAATCGGGGCGCACTTCGCGAAAAAGTTGAGCGGCGAGTGCGGACATTTTTCAAAGCCTAGCGTACTGGATTGGACAAAGACAGTCCAACCTTCCAAGTGCGGTGAACACAGTTCCGAATTTCATTTGAGCCATGATTATTTTTTTATCGGAAAGAACAATCTTTGGATCGTCGGCGAGTTTTCCACCTCATGATTTCCGTAGTCGCGGCTAACTGCGGCGCAAACATCGAAATAATTTTCGTATCTTGCAAAGTTTGCAACTTCACCGCTCCGAATTCAGCCAGACTGACGGCGACGAATCGGAAAATTGCTGGTTGTCAACCTGTGCGGGAATCGCACTGGCACGGCTTCAATCTATGGAAAAATGCCGCAATGAAGATTTTCCAGCACAACAAAGCCAAAATTAAAGTCGTGTAACCAGTGACACAACGCGGCTGCGGCCGTCTGTAAAAATGCCGCCATGAATCATTTTGATCAAGGCTTGAACCTAGATGACGGCAGATTCCGGTAAAAGACAAACCGTGAATCGAAACAGAAAAATAACTGCCGATTGTGTAAAGATTACGCAAAAGGGGTCGGGGCACCGGATAAAATTACCGCATGAATAAAACAACATTCAGGTTTTTGATTCATCCGCCCGTCGCGGGTGGAAAATCTGAAAACGCATTTTGCGTGTCTGGCACACCTTTGCCGGTTCGCCTGCGGATAAATTGGCAAAACGATGAATGAAAGAAATTAGCGATTGTTTCAAAATGGCACAAAGCCTTTTTGAAAACTGATAAAGTGACGCCTTATGTTCACGGTCGTGGCGCAAAAGAATCTGGGCGATGCCGAGAGTTACTTCGACGAGCACCTGTCGCAGAATGATTACTACGCGGCGGGCGAAATCCGTCCCGGCCAGTGGATCGGCACGGGCGCGGAACGCATGGGATTAAAGGGCGAAGTCACGCGCGAACAATTTCATGCGCTTTGCGAAAATCGAAATCCTGAAACCGGCGAACGGCTGACGCAACGGCAACTGAAGGAGGGCCAGCGGCGGGTGTTTTATGATTTTACCTGTTCCGCGCCGAAATCGGTGTCGGTGCTGGCGGTGACGCTGGCGGATGAACGGCTGGTGACGGCGCACGAGGAAGCCACGCGCCTTGCGTTCCGCGAATTCGAAGCCTTCGCGGCCACGCGCGTCAGAAAACTGGGCAATCAAAAAGACCGGATCACCGGTAATCTCGCCGCCGCCGCGTTCACGCACACGAGCAGCCGCGCGCTCGACCCGCAGTTGCACACGCATTTCACCGTGTTCAACGCCACGTTTGACGAAAGTGAACGCTGCTGGAAAGCCCTGCAAGCCGGCGGCATGTATGACGCCATCCTTTACGGCACGGCAGTCTATCGGAACGAACTGGCGAAGCAGGTTCAACAAATCGGCTACCGGATCAAACCAGCCAAGCACGGCTTTGAAATCGAGGGCGTAAGCGATGAGGTGATGAAACGATTTTCCAAACGCGCGCAACGACGTGACGCAGTGGTAAGGGAGTTGGAACAAAAGCTGGGGCGGAAACTTTCCAACAATGCCGTTGCGCACGCGGTGCATCAGAGTCGGGCGGAAAAAATCAAAGGCATCTCGACGGCGGAAGTGCGTGAACGACAGATGGCCCAGTTATCATTGGACGAACAACAATTATTGCAAAATCTCTGCTCGTCAGTCCAACCCGTCCAGCCAGTCCGTATCTTTGAACCAGAAAATCAAACCCTGAATCATGCCGTAGCCCATCTGTTCGAGCGCAAGTCGGTGGTGCCGGAGTATGAACTGTTGAACGTGGCCCTGTCGCAACGGCCGGGTGAAGTGGATTTGGCGACGCTGAAAGCGGCGGTGAAGTATTCGCCGGACCTGGTGAAAACGGAACGTGGATTTTCCACGCGGCAGATTTTGGCAACGGAACTGGATTTGATTCAGACGGTCAATGCGGGTTGCGATGCGGTGGCGCCGTTACATCCTGGCTACCGGCCTGCCGCCTGGCTCGGCGAAGATCAACATCGAGCCATTTATCATGTGCTGCGCACCAGTGACCGCATCACCGGCCTGCGCGGACTGGCGGGAACTGGCAAAACCACGGCGTTGCGTGAACTGGTCACCGCCTGCAAGGAAGCCCGCGTTGAACCGCTGTTCTGCGCGCCCACGGCGGCAGCAACCCAAGTTTTGCGCACCGAGGGATTCGAGGCAGTGACGCTGCAAAGTTTGCTGCTGACAAAACCGGCGTTGTCTGCCCGTCAGTTGGTGGTGCTGGACGAAGCCGGGGCGGTCGGGATTGACGACATGAAGCGGCTGTTTGACCTGGCGCGGGACGCACGCATCGTGCTGTCGGGCGACACCGGCCAGCACGCTTCGGTCGCGCGTGGCGATGCGCTGCGGATTTTGGAAAACCATTCGGATTTTCAATCGGGACAACTGACCCGGATTCGGCGGCAACGCAAAATCGAATATCGCCGCGCCGTTGAACTGGCCGCGCAGAAGCGGACGGTAGAAGCGTTCGCCCAACTGGAACGCATGGGAGCGGTGACTGAACTTCCCGGCAACCAACTTCACGACTCTGCCGCGCAGTCGTATGTGAAGGCTTTGGCACAAAATCAATCTGCGTTGCTGGTCGCGCCGACATGGAATGAAATCGAGGCGGTGACAGAAAAAGTCCGTGCCGCGCTAAAAATGTCCGGTCGGCTGGCCGGCGAGGAAAAGGAATTTCAGGTTTTTGATTCGCTATCGTGGACGGAAGCGCAGAAGCGCGATGTGCGGCAATACCGTCCCGGCATTGCAATCCAGTTTTATCGTCGAAAATCTGGTTTTGCCAAAGATGAAACTGTCGCGGTGGTCGCCGTCGAAAATGACGCCTTGAAAGTGCAGCGTGCCGATGGGTCGGAAAGTCTTTTTCAATTGGGTGCAAGGCCTGCCTGCTTTGATGTGGGGGAGAAACGGAAATTGAAAGTGATCGCTGGCGACAAGCTGCTGCTGCAAGCGAACTGGCAGAAGAAATTTATCAACGGCGAACTCGTCGAGGTGCGGACGATTCAAGGTGATTCCGTGGTGCTGGCCGATGGCCGCGTGGTTCCTCAAAACTACCGCACATTTACGCACGGCTACGCCGTCACGTCACACGCCGCCCAGGGCAAGACGGTGGATGAAGT
>PLIU01000448.1:0-7032 GCA_003140095.1 Verrucomicrobiales bacterium
GTTATTTACGGATAAGCTCTTAGATAGACCGGGAATCGAAGCGTCGTGCCCTGGGTAAAGCGGGCCTTCGACCCAAAGACCGAAAACAAGTGACCGATGAATCCTGGATCGTAAACTGCCCCACCGACAAGCATGGCGATGACCAAGCCGACGCTCTGCCAGCGCATGACCTGGTCCAACACATGGGGCCATTCCTTGGAACGTCCGCGTTCGGCCAGCGAATCAAAGACCAGCGCCTCATCCGCGCCGCTGGCCATGCCTTCGGCCATGCCGCTTAAAATACGATTGGCCAGGCAGCAGAGCAGCAGGACCAGGCCTCCGTGAAGAGGCGCCACGCCCAGCAGAATCATTTCCAGGACCATGAATACGGCGGCGGTGACCACGAGCGGCTTTCGCCCGATGCGGTCGGCCAGTACACCCGCCGGCAGATCGTTGAAGACGATGGCTATGGCCCAGGCAAAATTCAGCAACGTGTATTGAGTGGCGCTCAGGCCCAAATCCAGAAAAAGCACCGCGAGGACAGGATAATAAAAACGCGAATTGAAGAGCACACGAAAAAGGACAAAGCGACGCCAGTTCCGGTCGGCGTCGTTTGCGGTGCGGTCAATTCCAGTCATCAGGCGATCAGTCCAGATAAACCGGCCAAAAGCAATTGACCATTCGATGCGCGCCAGCTACGATCCACGGTGCAGCGTAGCAGTCTTATTGATGAAAACCACTCCATTAAAATCACGCTGTCGTTTGATTTTCCATTTACGATCAATTGGATGATTGGTGTGCAGAAGAAAAGGCGATGACCAATTTAATTGATGCACTACCCAGAGAGAATCCGGCGGCCCTGCTTTCGCAGAAGGTTCGGCGCGGCCGGACTCGGTTGCCAGTCTGACCATGCACTTCTAATTCTCTCTTCGGTTGTCATGCCGGCACTGTTATACCCGATGCGATTCATTTTGCAGCACACTTTCGCTGTTTGAGGCCGAGTTGTTCGCCGGCGCCAAACGCATCAGCGGGCGCGGTTCTTTCTGACAGGGCGCATAAGTGCCGGTCACGTAGCCAGACATTGGTTTTCCGAGCCATTTCATGACTCGAACTTTCAGCAATGTGAATCTGGTTTGCCGATCAGGGACCGGCTCCTGGCCGGGATCGCAGCCCCATGTCCAAACAGTGCCATCGGAAGTCAAATCCTGCAACGGTGGTAAGTCCCCCTAGCGAAACCCAATCCGATCTCTTGCCAATCTGGCGCCATTTATTTGAAGGCTTTAGATTGCCGGAACTAAGACTATCGGGTCTCCAGAGCGTGCCATCGCCGCGCACTTCGTAATGCATCGGCCCTGCGCCATAGCCAAAGGCCGAGCGGTCCGATATCCGGCTCGCGGCCATCCGACGGCCCAGACGATGAAATTGTTTGTAACCTTTTCGCATCGGCGTCCATATATTGATGAGATGATGACCAACGACATGGACTTCGTGCGGGAATATGCCCGGAGCGGGTCCGAGGAGGCGTTTGCCACGCTGGTTTCGCGGCATGTCAATCTGGTCAATTCTGTCGCCGTGCGCCGGGTTCATGACATTCATCTGGCGGAGGAGATCACTCAGGCGGTCTTCATCATCCTGGCGCGCAAGGCAGGATCACTCAATTCCAAGACGATTCTCTCCGCCTGGCTTTGCCGCACGGCCCAGTACGCCGCCGCCGATGCCGTTAAAATCCAGCTCCGCCGCCAAAGGCGTGAACAGGAGATGCACATGGAAACCGTTTTGAACCAAAATGAACCCCAATCCCGTGACTGGACCGAAATCGCTCCAGTTTTGGACGCGGCTATGTCCCAACTCGGCGAGAAAGATCATTGTGCGATTGTCCTGCGATTTTTTGAAGGCAAGGATTTGAAACAGGTTGGGGCCGCTTTGGGCGTCAGCGAAAACGTGGCCAAAACTCGTGTCAGTCGGGCGACAGAGAAATTGCGCAAACTTTTCATCAAACGGGGAATCACCTTGTCGGCTGCCGCGATCGCAGGGGCCGTCTCGGCCAATTCTGTTCAGGCCGCCCAGATTGGGCTGGCGACTTCCGTCACGGTCGCCGCCGTCAAAGGAACAAGCGTGACGACTTCAACATTAACCATCATCAAAACAATACTTAAAATTATGGCATGGACCAAATTCAAAACCGCCGTTCTTGGCGTCGTGATCGCATTGCTGGCAACTGGCGCCGCCACCATCGTGATCCGGACAGTAATCGCACAGACGAATGCCGGGGAAGCGCCGCCCAAAACGTCAATTTTTGCCCTGGCTGGCTATGCCACGCCCGAAGCCGGCTATAAATCGCTGCTTTGGGAGATGAGCCAGGGAAATCTAGACAGGATCCTGGCCGCTTGCACCCCAGAGCGAGCAAAAAATCTGAGGGCGAAACTAGAAGGGAAATCGGACGATGAGATTCGGCAGCGAATGATTGAGGAAGCCAACCACATGGTTGCCTACCAACTTGCCCAAAAAGAGGTTATATCCGACAGTGAAGTCCGCCTCCATTTGCTCGTCCAGCCGTATCCTGGCCATCCGCGTGTCGGAAACGATGTCCAGGACATGCAGAAGATTGGGAGCGAGTGGAAATACGCCGGAAAATACGGGGTCGATATTAAGGAACAATGAAAACCCTTTTGTGCTGTTCTTTGTTAGTCAGGCTTTCGTTCATTGACTCCTTCACTGGCTCAATCGAAAAAACATGGGTATGCCGGAGATGGGATTCGTCACCGTATTCTGCCCGTTGACGACGAACGGTGCGGGCGAAACGGCGCTCCAAGCCACGGGAGAAACAAGGTTCGTGGTGGATTGCAATGTGAAACCGGCCTCATTGGTCGGCCACGTCAGAACAACACTGGTTCCGGCAGCCAAGATGCCCAGTTGTAGCGCGCCGACCGACGCCAGTGAAATGCTGAAAATAGTGCCGGAACCTCCACTGCCGCCACCCTCGGCCGTCCCATACAGGGTGTTGCCCGATAAAATCAATCCGCACATTGGCGAATTGCCATCACTGTTGGTATAGGCAGAAATACCATCATAGACACTCGCCGTAAAGCCATGCAGGGTTGTAAAATTCGAGCCATTCGTAGTGACGGAGAACACCGTGCCACTGTTCGCGCTGCCGCCCCGCGTCGCCGTTCCATAAAGGATGCTGCCCGATAACATCAATTCGGCCCAGGGCTGCGATCCGTCATTGCCATTAGTGAAAGTATAGAGGCTCGTAAAATCTGAGCCATTGGTGTGGAGGGCAAACACCGTGCCCCAGCCCGNNATTAGGGCAAACACCGTGCCCCATCCCGAACTGCCGCCCGCATACGCCGTCCCATAAAGGATATCGCCCGATAAAATCAAACCGCCAAACGGTTGCGATCCATCGATGCCGTTGGTGAAACTATATAGGGTCGTAAAACCCGAGCCATTGGTATTGAGGGCAAACACAGTGCCAAAGCCTGATTGCTCCCCTGGAATGAAGCCGCTGCTCGTCGTTCCGTACAATGTGCTGCCCGACAAAATCAATCCGCCANNATCGGTGTTGACGGCAAACACCGTGCCCCAGCCCGAGGCGCCGCCAAAAAAAACCGTTCCATACAGGGTGTTGCCCGATAAAATCAATCCAGCATAAGGATAACCTCCGTCGCTGTTGGTGCCATAGGTGCCCCCAGTGCTTGAGAGGGACGTGAAATTATGCACAGCCGTATAAGGCCCGCCGTTAGTTTTGACGGAGAACACGGCCCCTTCGTTGGCGCTCCCACCAAACGGTGTCGTCCCATACAGAGTGTCACCCAACAAAGTCACTCCGGCCACCGGCCCAACTCCTTCGCTGGTCGAAGTAACTTCGCTGCTGCCAATAAAACGCCACGCCTCCGCAAAACCCGAGCCGTTGGTGTTGAGGGCGAACACCGTGCCAAGGTCCGAATTGCCGCCAAACTCCGCCGTCCCATACAGGGTGTCGCCCGATAAAATCAAATCGGCATTCGGAGAGCCTCCGTCGATGTTACCGCCACTCGAGTCCGACGTGAAGTTGTAGAGAATCGTGAAGGCCTGAGCCGCCGCGCGACGAGCCGGGATCAATTCAAGTCCGGCCATCAGGGCGGCCAGGAGAAACAGATATTGAATGCGTGCTTTCATGGGTTGATTCCCTTGATTACTGGTTCAACCGGAAGAACCGCTTGGCGCCGGAGATGGGATTGGTCACTGTGTTCTGCCCGCTGACGACGACCGAGCTCGGCGCAACGTTGGTCCAAACCGCCGGTGAATCAAGGTTCGTGGTGGATTGCAAGGTGTACCCGGTGTAACTGAATCCGCCATTATTAGTGGGCCACCTCAGGGCCACAATTGACCGGGACGCAATGATGGCCAGTTGCGGCGGGAATGAAATGCTGAATACGGTGCCAGAGCCTCCCCTGCCGCCAAGCTCCGCCGTCCCATAGAGGGTATTGCCCGATAAAACCAAGCCGGCCTGCGGAAAAGTTCCGTCGCCGTTGGTAAAAGGAGCCGAACTGGAAGTTGCCGAGAAACTATAAAGGTTTGTAAAACTCGTGCCATCCGTGTTGACCTTGAATACTGTGCCATTGGCCGAACTTCCGCCCTCTTGCGCCGTCCCATAAAGGGTATCGCCCAATAAAATCAATCCGGCTGACGGATAAGCTCCGTCGTTGTTGGTTTCGGAACCGGGAATAGGTGTCGTAAAACTATAAAGGTTCGTAAAATCCGTGCCATTGGTATTGACGGCAAACACCGTGCCATTGCCCGAACTGCCGCCCTGTCGCGCCGTCCCATACACGGTGTTGCCCGATACGATCAATCCCGCCAGCGGATTAGCTCCATCATTATTAGTATTGCTGCCAGTCGAAACATCGGTGAACTCCGTCGTAAAACTATGCAGGTTCCTAAAACCCGTGCCATCGATGTTAATGGCGAATACCGTTCCATTGCCCGAAGCGCCGCCATTAATCGCCGTCCCAAACAGGGTGTTGCCCGCTAAAACCAATCCGTCATACGGATTAGCGCCGTCGCTGTTGGTAAGATTGTGGAGTGCGTTGAAACTATGCAGGTTGGTAAAACCGGATCCATTGGTGTTGACAGCGAAGGCCGTGCCCGAACCTCCCTCGCCGCCAAGCTCCGCCGTCCCAAACAGAGTGTCGCCCGCCACAATCAATCCGGCAGCCGGAGCGGCGCCGTCGCTATTGGTGCCAGTATCACCAACGGAAAGTGCCGAGAAGCTATGCAGGTTCGTAAAACCCGAGCCATCGGTGTGAACGGCGAACACCGTGCCGTTGGACGAACTGCCGCCCTCCGCAGCCGTCCCATACAAGGTGTTGCCCGCTAAAATCAATCCGGCAGTCGGACTAGCCCCATCGCTGCCGCCGCCGAAATTATAGAGATTCGTAAAACCGGCGCCATCGGTGTTGATGGCGAAAACGGTGCCATAACCTATACTGCCGCCAGCTGCCGCCGTCCCATAGAGGGTCTTGCCCGATCCAATCAATCCCGAAAACGGATTAGCACCGTCGCTGTTGGTGGAATTGTTGAGTGCGTTGAAGCTATGCAGGGTTGTGAAGGTTTGCGCCGTCATCCGGCCAGCCAGCAGCATGCCGAGACCGGCGCTCAGCGTGGCCAGGAGAAACGGGTTTTTAATGCTCATTTTCATGGGTTGTTTGCTTTGCTAATGGCCATTTCCCCGGCTGGGCGGGTGCGTCTTGTGAGATTTCGGAATAATGCTTTTGTTTTTTTTCGCAGACATTGCTTTTCGTCGGGAAATCATCATGTCCATCTCCTCCCCGGCCAGCCTCAAATCCGACCGGAATTTGCGCGCCCGTCCCCGGCATTAAAACTGACTTTTAACAACGCGTGTCCTTTTGAATCTTTTCCCAGCGGAATGCAAGCGCAATCCAGCAGAACTATTAGTAAACGAAATGGGCATATGAGGAAAATCAGGCCGAAGTAAGGTGGCGTACGGCCGGCGATTTATCCAGCACGGCTTCCATCGCTTCCTGGGATTCTCCAAAGCGCACTCGGAGAAAATGAGCAGACCTTCATCGCTCAACTCCAAAGGAAGCGGGAAGATGGGAGGCGTGACGCATCGTTACCGCCTGCGAGTATTCTCTTGACACTACCTGAAGGCGGCATTTTCGCGCAAATCCTGTTCGTGAAAATTCGACGTCTCGAGGAAATGGCGCGGAAGAGACAACCATTAGAATTAGGAATGGGACTGGCAAAATATTTACTCCAGGTTGACCGTGCCGCAGAAATGCACTTCCAGCCCCAGTTCGGCCAGCATGGCGGCCTTGATGCGGCAGGCGCGATGGGCCTTTTTGCGGTCGGGCGCATAAACGACCTGGATGTGGTTGGATTTGTGGCGGGCCATCATCTGGTCGCGCGTGACGCCGTCAAAGCAGGCGTGCATGATCGGCCATTGCGGCGTGGTTTCGAGCCAGCGCCGGTCGGTTTCCGGGCGCGGCAGTTCCACCGCCTGGCCCACGCCCAGGTCGCAATGCAGTTTTCCATCCATGATGAAAACTCGGCTCCACACGATGGGGCCGGGTTTGCTGATGCCTTTGAGGGTGCCGCCGCCGAGGCGGAAATACATGGGCGGTTGCCGTTCGCTGGAAGCGCCTTTCCAACCGCCGGTGAAGTGGGCTGGCGGGGCGGCCCCGGAGATCAAGAGCACCCAGACGAAATCGTCGAATCCATCGCTCTGATACTGCTGGCCCCAACGCAGATCGTGCAGGGTGTTTTCCGGCGGATAGCCCAGCTTGCGCCAGAGATGATAGGTGAGCAAGCCATCCAGTCCGGCGCATTCGTCCACCTCGTTAAAGTGCGGCAGCGCTTCGGAATCGTAGAGGACGCGGCCGGTGCGCGGGCAGGAGACCGGCGGACGGTCCACATTGTTGAGCGTGCCTTCCACCAGGTCACTGGCCGGAGCGAGGTCCTTCAAGCCCTGTTGATATTGAATGCCGATGGCCGCGCAGCCGAAGTCATCGGCGATGCGCAGGGCCGCGATGTACATCTTGCATTGTT
>PLIU01000448.1:7054-21584 GCA_003140095.1 Verrucomicrobiales bacterium
ACATGCCCATGCAGCCTTCGTCGAAAACGCCCATAATGGCTTTGCGCTCTCGGAATTGCCGGGCGAAGGCGCGGCCGAGTTTTTCCTCCCCCGGGGGCAAGGTGACGCGGGCCAAGTCGCGCACGTGGCTTTGATCGTGCGCGAGCAACCCGCCGGTGAGCCATTGGCGGAGGCCCTTTCGAAAAAAACCGTCGCAGAAATCTTCGCTCCAGAGCGAACTGTAGCCGATGCCCGCCTTGGTCATTGAGCCGTTGAGATTCAACATGCCGACCAACCCCGGCCAGGTGCCGCTCCAATTGGCCGCCGTCAGAATGGGGCCGCGATGGGTGAACAAGCCAGGCAGGACATGGTGGCTGTACTGCCAGACCGATTCGGCGACAATTAGCGGGGCGCGCGGATCAAGGTGGCGGAAGACTTCCATGCCCATTTTCTGCGAATCAATGAAACCGTGCTTTTTGGCGGGATCGAAAGGGTGGGCGCGGACGAGGTTCCAACCCTCGCTCTGGATGGCCTTGGCCAGAAGAGCCTCCATCTTGGATTGGACGGGCCAGCATTTCTGGTTGGAGCTGAGGCGAAGGTCGCCACTGGCCATCAGATAAGCGTGCCGGGCGGGCAATGATTTGGTCGGCATATTGCGAAAGCGTGTTAAAGTTCGTACCACTGACTCTTTTTAGTCATTCGATGTCCGAGGCATTATACGCGGCGGATCATGCCATTGGCGAGCATAATCATTGCAAATGGGGATGGAAAACGAACTGCGGTCGCGCCCAAAATCCCCCCTGCAAAAACATCCAGTTGCGCGATCGCCACAAACGGCTATCTTAATCATATGGATTGGCAGAAGATTGCAGCTCTTGGCGTGGTCGCGGCGACCGCGATTTTTTTTCTGAGGGCAAAGTTGCGCCGGCGTAAGTTCAGTTTTGAGCACGACACGCGTTGTGGTTGCACGACTGCGGGTGCCGCCGGCGCGAGGACGTCCATCATCTTCAGCGCGCGCAAGGGCGGGCGGGCCAAAATCATCGTGAAAAACAACTAACTCGCAAAATCTGTTTTATTGCCCCTTGCATAAATCACCATCATCACCTACTATCCTCCATTGCCATGCATAAGATAAGTTCCACAGTGCATTTTGCCAAAAGACGTCTCGCTCTGGCCAGAGATCACGAAGCTCATTGGGCGCCCAACACCGATGTCTATGTCTGCGATACCGGTATCGTCATCAAAGTCGAACTGGCGGGCATGCAGCGGGAGAACCTGGAATTGACAGTGGAAGGCAACAACCTGCGCGTCAGCGGCCAACGGCCCGACGGCTGCCGCTCGGCCCACTGCAAATTCCTGGTCATGGAAATCGACTACGGCGCTTTTGAAACCGTCATCGAGGTGCCCGAAGGCTGCGACGTGAGCCGGGGCAAGGCCGTTTATCAAAATGGCTTCCTGCGCGTTGATATCCCCTTTGCCGCAGCCAATTCCCCTGGATCGGTTTCCGACGGTGATGATTGACATTGGGCATGACCACGCCGGAATCTGAATTTATCAGCATCCTGGGCGCCGGTGGCGCGCCTGATGCTTCGGGAACCAAGGTGTGGTCCAAATCCCTGCCGGAAACGCTCCCCATTCTCGGTTTGTCGGACATCGTCATCTTCCCCGGCACCGTCACACACTTGCTGGTGGAAACCGCGCCCAGCATCCGGCTCATTGATGACGTGGTGGCAGGCGACCGCTTTTTGGGGCTGGTCTTGCAACGCAATCCCGACACCGAAAACCCTGCTCCCGTCGATCTTTATTCTTTCGGTTGCGCCGGGCGCGTCCTCAAGATGCTCAAATTTCCCGATGGCAGCGTCCGCGTGGCGGTGGAGGGGCTGCGCCGCTTTCGCATCCTCAGCTACACCTCGCAATCGCCCTACCTGGTGGCCAAAACAGAGAAATTCAAGGACATGGCCGACGATTCCCTGGAGTTGACAGCCTTGACCCGCAACGCCGAGCGCGAATTCCAGGAGATCATCAAACTTTCCCCCACCCTGGCCGAGCAGGTCAAAGTTGCCGCCTTGAACACCGAGGAGCCGGGCAAGCTGGCCGATCTCATCGCCGCCAATTTGAACCTCAGCTTGGAGGAGCGCCAGCATCTGCTGGAGATGCCCGCCGTCAAGGACCGCCTGACCCACCTGCTGCCCTTGTTGAGCCGCGAACTGGAAGTGCTCAAGCTCGGCTCCAAAATCCAGAACGAGGTCGTCACCTCCATGTCCAAGAACCAGCGCGATTTCTTCCTGCGCGAACAAATCCGCGCCATTCAGCGCGAACTGGGCGAGGTCGAGCCCGGCGCCGCCGAAGCCAAGGAATTGCGCGAGCAAATCGAGCAGAACAACCTGCCGGAGGAACCGAAAAAGGTCGCCCTCAAGGAACTGGAGCGCCTGCAGCAAATGCCCGTCGCCGTGGCCGAATACACCATGACGCGCAATTACCTGGATTGGTTGATCTCCATGCCCTGGTCCAAATTCACCGAGGACAAACTGGACCTGGCCGGCGCCAGCCGGTTGCTGGACGAACAGCATTTTGGCCTGCGTAAAGTCAAAGACCGGCTTTTGGAATTCCTGGCCGTCATCAAGCTCAAGCAACAACTCAAAGGCCCCATTCTCTGCCTGGTCGGCCCTCCCGGCGTCGGCAAAACTTCCTTGGGCAAAAGCGTGGCGGACGCCCTGGGGCGGAAATTTGCCCGCATTTCCCTGGGCGGCATGCGCGACGAGGCCGAGATTCGCGGCCACCGCCGCACCTATGTCGGCGCCCTGCCCGGACGCATCATTCAAAGTTTGCGCCGCGTCGAGTCCAGCAACCCGGTCATTCTGCTGGACGAGTTGGACAAGGTCGGCTCGGATTTTCGCGGCGACCCGGCCTCCGCGTTGCTGGAGGTGCTGGACCCATCGCAAAACAACTCGTTCGTGGACCATTACCTGGACCTCCCCTACGATCTTTCGCGTGTATTGTTTTTGACCACCGCCAATTGGCTCGACCCCATTCATCCCGCCTTGCGCGACCGGCTGGAAGTCATCGAACTGCCCAGTTACACCGCGGCGGAAAAAGTGGAGATTGCCCGGCGGCACCTGGTGCCCCGCCAACTGGAGGAGCACGGCCTGAAGAGAAAGCTGGTGCGCTTCCCCGATCCCACTCTGCGCCAGATCATCCAGGATTACACCCGCGAAGCCGGCGTGCGCCAGCTCGAACGGGAAATCGCCGCCTTGACCCGCAAAGCCGCCCGCAAGATCGTCTCCCGCAACGTGCATTTGCCGCTGATCATTTCTCCGGCCAAGCTGGCCAATTACCTCGGCCCGCCGCACTTCACTTCCGAAACGGCCGAACGCATCGACGAATTCGGCATTGCCATCGGTCTGGCGTGGACGCCGGTGGGCGGGGAAATCCTTTTTGTCGAAGCCACCCGCATGCCGGGCAAAGGCGGCTTGATCCTGACCGGTTCGCTGGGCGAGGTGATGAAAGAAAGCGCGCAAACCGCTCTGAGCTTCCTGCGCAATCGCGCCGCCTCCCTCCATATTGATCTGAGCGACTACGAAAAGCGCGACATACACGTCCACGTGCCCGCCGGCGCGACGCCCAAAGACGGCCCCAGCGCGGGGTTGACCATCGTGGCGGCGCTGGCCTCGTTGCTGACTCAACGCAAAGTCCGTTCGGACATGGCCATGACCGGCGAAATCAGTTTGCGCGGGCGCGTCTTGCGCGTGGGCGGCATCAAGGAAAAGGTTTTGGCGGCTGCCCGTTCTGGTTTGACGCACCTCATCCTGCCGGCCCTCAATCGCAACGACTGGCTGGAAGTTCCCGCCGAGGTGCGGCGGAAATTGAAAGCCCATTTCGTGGAGAACATCGCCCAGATGTTTCCGATCGCGCTCTTGCCCAAATGATGTATCGTCTCCTCGCCGCCTTGATTCTGGCTGCCCTCCCAGTTTTGGCCGAGCCGCCCGCGCTAAGTGATCCGGTCGCCGGCAAAGACCTGGCCGAACGACTCCGCAATGCCGCGCCGGAGGAAAACAGCCAGATTCAGGGGACGCTGATCATTCGCGCGGGCGGCCAAACTAAGAACGTGCCCGTGGTCTGCCGCGTCGTCATCCACGACGGCAGTTGGGAAACCGATTACGATACCGCCGCCACCGTCAGTACCGGCGCCGAGCAATTGATTGTCATCCACCACACCAACGCTCCCAGTGAATATCTTTACGCCCGCGCGCCGTCCCCGCCCGCGCCGCTGCCCAAACCGGCGCCGATGTCCTCGACTGAGGCCGCCGCCACGCCGCTGGCCGGTTCGGACTTCTCGGCGGCTGACTTGGGACTGGATTTCCTGCATTGGCCGCAACAACGCCAATTTAAGAGCGAGATGCGCCTCGGCCAGTGGTGTTATGTCCTGGACAGCCGCGATCCGGACGCCAAGACAATCGGACACGTCAAATCGTATATTGACAAGGAGAGCAACGGATTGCTGATCGCCGAGGGCTTTGACGCCACGGAACATCTGGTCAAGAAGTTTTCCCTCAGCGGCAGCAGCTTCAAAAAGGTCAACGGCCATTACCGGCTGGAGAAGATGGATATTCACGACTTAAAAAAACGCTCGCGAACCGAATTGAAATTTGATATGCAGGATAAATGATCGCGCTTTTGGGCATTGGCTTTGCCGACCTGCTTTGCTGGCTGATCGTCTTGCCCGCCCTTGGCATCTTGGGCTATCGCAGCCTGGCCAATAGCGACAGCCGCGGCGTCCTGGTGCTCAAGTGGGTTTTTAGCGCCGTTCTCATTCTCATCATCTGCCTCATCGCGTCGATGGACTCCATTTTCAAGCCCCTTTTTGTCGCGATCCCGGCAGTCTTCCTTGGCCTCATGTGGACCTCCAGCGTATGCAACGTCCTGTTTCGGCCGCTGACCGGCGCGTTCGACGGCGAAGGCGATGAGAACGAGGTCAAACCGTTCTACTTCATCGCCGAAGCCAAGCGCCGCAAGGGTCTTTACCAGGAGGCCGTCGCCGAGGTGCGCCGGCAACTGGAGCGATTTCCCGGCGATGTGGAAGGCATGATGAAGTTGGCCGCGCTCCAGGCCGAGGAACTGCACGACCTGCCCGCCGCGTCGGAAACCCTCAACGAGCTTTTGCTGCAACCCGGCTTGCCTTCCAACAACGCCGTCGCCGCCCTGCAAACACTGGCCGACTGGCAATTGCAGCTCGGACGCGATCCTGACGCCGCCCGCGCTTCATTCGAGCGGATCATTCAAATGTTCCCCGATTCGCCTTTCGCGCACAACGCCGAACAGCGCCTCGCCCATCTGGACGGCGTCACCAAGACGCGGGAGTTCCGCGAGCACGCCGTCTTCAAAGTCCCTTCCGCTCCGCGCGACCTCGGCTTGCGCAAAACGGTCCTCCAGGTGGAATCCCCGCAGGCCACGGCCGACGCCCTGGGCGCCGAATACGTCGGGCAATTGGAGAAACACCCGAACGACACTGAAACCCGGCAAAAGCTGGCCATGCTCTACGCCGAGCAGTTTGAGCGCCTGGATCTGGCCGTCAGTCAACTCGAGCAATTGGCCGCGCTGCCCAACGCGACTCCACACGACATCGCGCAATGGTTGAATCTTCTGGCTACTCTGCACATTCGTCACGGCAACGACATGGTGGCCGCCGAGAACGCCCTGCGCCGCATCATTGAGCGATACCCCAAGTCCGCCGCCGCCAGCAGGGCCGTGGCCCGCCTGGCGGCATTGCAAGGAGAGTTGAAAGCCGCCGCCACGACCACCGCCGCCAAAGCCCTCGGCGTCTATGAAAAGGACCTGGGGCTGAAGTCCGGCCCAGGCGCGCCTGGCTTAGGTGGGTAGAAGCGCGAGGAGGATGGACGTGAGACGCCGAACGTGAGACGAAGAAAATGAATAAGTACCAAGTTCCTAGAACGCCCTAATGGTTGACCCTTCATGGCAGCATTCAGGAACCCAGCCATTTTTGTTCTTGCTCTATCGCTCCAAGCGGCGTGGCAAGTCCAGTGCAGCGAACTGATCGCTTTTTACCGTTTTGATACTAACGGTAATGATAGCCTTGGACAAAATCGCCCGTTCGGGCTTACCAAACAAAGCACTGGTCTTTCGCCAGCGTTCATCGTGACAGAGCCTCCCCTCACCAATGGCGTCCTCTACTTGGACGGTCGCTATGATGCAAATGGGCATCGATGGAATTACCTGGGTACATCGCCTATCACGAATCTCGACTACAATTCATTCGCCATCGCTCTTAATTTTTGTCCGTTGCCTCTAGTACCGCCTCCGCGGCAACTCCGAAAACTGGAACAAAAACTAGATCTCTGGACAGATGGTCGTTACTCGCGTCGCTTCGGTCCCCATGCGGATCCAAATGTTATCGACACCTGCAACATTATAACAGGTGGATTTTCTTATCGTTGGATTGCCTTCAACCGCCGCGATGGCGCATTGAATTTGACGCTGAATAATGGGTCATTCGAACACCACTTTGGCAGTGTTTCCGTCGATACCTACCATTGGCACAACATCATTTGCTCGGTCGATCTGAGACGTCAACAAGTTCTAGTCTGGTTCGACGGACGGCAACTCGAAACAGTAAGGCTGCCTGACAACTTCAGACTTGAGGTCATCGGAACTCCCGATGAAGAGAGTGATCGAGAGTTCATTTTCACTGATTATTCCAACGGCTCGGTCGCTCTTGGGTATGCAGCTAACTTAAAAATCTTTCGGCCGGCATTGAGCGAACCCGAGATCGCCAAGCTGTCCGCCTTGTTCCCCTTTGAATGTCCCACCTTTAATCCCCATCCATCCCATCCGTGGCAAATCACTCTAACCACCCTTGGAGCTCTTGCTGTCGTTCTTCTTCTAAACATCCGGGCACGGCACAGAGCAGCTCGTTCGCCGGCGCAAATTAGCGTTCCTCCCGCCTGATGGATTCCAACGATGTCGCCAAAGGTGAACGGTCTCTTGTGGCAAGTTCGAACGGAGCCTTGGCCGGACGGAAATGAAGGCACGTTGACACAACGCACCAACGGTGGCAGATTAACGGTCATGGATGTGAATAGTCACCTTTCATGAAAGCCACGCCTTCGAATTCCATCATTTCCACATTACTCGCGCTGTCGAGTTGTTTCGCGTATTGGGCCTGGGCCGGCCAGCTTCAACCAGTGACAGTTCTTTCGTCGCATTTGTCGCCTCCCCCTGGCGGCAACGGGGATTCGGTGGCGCCGGTCGTCAGCGTGGACGGCCGTTACGTGGTATTTGCCAGCGCGGCCAATAATTTGCCCGTTAACGGCGGCAGTAACCTCGCTTTGATGCCCGCACAACTAAATGTCTTTCTTCGGGACCGTGCCAGCCAAAGCACGACGCTGGTCAGCGTCAACGCCGCTGCAACTGGTGGCGGAAACTTCGATTCAATTCCACGAGGCATTTCGACCAACGACCAATTCGTGCTTTTTGAGAGCGCCTCGACCAATCTGGTGCCGGGCGTTACGAACAACGTTAACAATGTTTTTGTGCGCGACGTGTTTAATGGCGTGACTTGGTTGGCGAGCGAAGGCTCAAACGGAACTGAGGCAACCGGCGCATCTTATCATTCCATCATGACACCCGACGGCCGATACATTGCCTTCAGCAGTGATGCCACCAACCTGGTTTCAGACGATACCAATGGGATTGCGGATGTATTTGTGCGGGACCTCCGGGCGGGTGTTACAGTTTTGGCCAGTGTTGATGCGACTTCCAACACGATGGCGGTTGGCGGGGGAGCTTCGGATTTGCCTGCCATTAGCTCCGACGGTCGCTATGTGGCGTTTTACAGCACGGCCACGAACCTGGTCCCTGGAGCGCAGACCGTCGGCGAGATTTATGTGCGCGACTTGATCCTTGGAGAAACGACTAATGTCAGCGCTGCGGCGCCGGACCTGGTTCAGTCTCTGTTGGGCACATCGAACGTCTTTTCTTGCAGTCCCGCCATCAGCACCAATGGGGAAATCGTAGCCTACGAGGCCTGCCAAATCACCGGTTACGGCGTTCCCGCCGCCGCTCCCGGCGTGATCCTCCGCTACGATCTGCAAACCGGTTCCACCGATATTGTCAATACCAATTCTATAGCCGTCACCTTCGGCTCCGAACGGAGCTTCCAAGGTTTTGACATGACTCCCGACGGGCAGTTCATCGCGCTGGTCGCCGGTTTGGGTGACACCTCGGGATCCAATACCACGGTGGAGATTTGGAGCGCTCAAACCGGCGCTACAACGCCTGCCAGCGTAAACGTCAATACTTCCATGCTCGCCAATGGGATTTCGGATCATCCGGTGATGGATGCCAGCGGACGGTACTCGGCGTTCTTGAGCGATGCCACCAATTTGACCACCAACACTGTCGTCCGCGGTTTTCATCTCTACATCCGGGACCTTCAGGCTGGCGTCACAACTTTAGTGGACGCCGACACCAATGGCGTTGGCTCAACCAGCAATCTGATGCCCTTTTGCAGTCTGAGCGCCGATGGCGGCGTGATTGCCTTCGCCGCCTGGGACGGGTCATTGGTGGCCAACGACAGCAACCACGCTTACGACGTGTTTGCGCTCAACTTGACGAGCAATTTGATCGAACTGATCTCGGCGTGCCAGCCGGCGCTCCCCGCGACGGCTGCCGACGGACCCAGTGCGCTTACAAACCTGTCCGCCAGCACGAATGGGGTCGTGGCGTTTAGCAGTCTGGCGGGCAATCTGGCGCCCGGGGACGCCGATGACTACACCCAAGTATTTATCCGTGATCTGGCGGGGGAATCAACCACATTAGTGAGCATAGATACCAACAACGTCCTTCCGGGCAACGGCGCCTCCCTGGCCGCATCCATTAGCGCCGACGGCCGGTACGTTCTGTTCACCAGCAGCGCTTCCAACTTGGTGGCGAACGATAACAACAAAGCTTCCGATGTATTCGTGCGCGACCTGCAATTGGGAACCAACGTGCTGGTCAGCGTCAATATGAGTGGCACTGGCCCCGGCAATGGCGCCTCCTACGCTCCAATGATGAGTAGTGACGGGCGATACGTGCTCTTTCACAGCTTGGCTGGTAATTTGGCAACGGGGTCACTTCCTCCGAATGTGGCGGGTCTCTTCTGGCGTGACCTGCAAGCCGGCATCACGCTCCTCATCGCGGCTGTGGGAACCGAGGGTGCGTCCATGACCCCTGATGGTCAGAATGTGGCCTGGTCCTACGAAGATCCGCTGTATATATGGAACGCCCAAGCCGACGGCAACACTTACACCAACAGCCAGGTGACTGCAGCCAGCGTCGTCGCCATCAGTCCCGATGGCACTCGTGTCGCCGCTTACAATTCGTCCTTTAACGTGGTCGATGCAAGCGCGCAGACCAATTTTTCGTTCCCCGCGCCGAGTCCTTTTCATCCGGGAGCGCAATTCAGTGCGGACGGCCGTTATTTGGCCTACGTTTCTCGCACTGCAGTCAACGAAGACCAGATTTATGTCTATGATTTTCAGACGGGGACCAATTTGCTGGTCAGCGCGAGCTTTAACGCGCAGGGCGGCGCCAATGGCAACTCCGACAGTCCCTCAATCAGCCCTGATGGCCGCTTCATCGCCTATCGCAGCTTTGCCAGCAATCTGATCCCAAGCGACTACAACAAGCTGCCCGATGTGTTCTTGTACGACCAAGTGAGCGGGGCTACAATTCTCGCCAGTGTCAGCCAAATTGACAATGCCTCCGCCAATGGCCCCTCGTTGATGCCGGTTTTCAGTGGCGACTCGCAAACGCTGTATTTTCAGAGCTGGGCCTCCGATTTGCTTGGCGGATTCTTTAGTTCCAGCGATGAAGTTTGGGCTTTGAGCCTTTACTCGTCCAATCCGCCACCGGCTTTCAGCACGACCATCGGGCCCGCGTTTGCGCCCGGCCAGGGTCCAACCCTGCTATGGACGGTGACGCCCGGCCATTACTATCAGGCGCAATTCAAGAACGAACTGACCGACCCAGTTTGGCAGCCGTTGACCTCCGGCGTAATTATTGTTGGCAACCAAGGCTATTTCAACGACCCGGCGCCTCCTGCGGATCAACGGTTTTATCGGATCGTTTCATTCTAAAGCCCTGTTTCATCATAACCTAAAAAAACTATGCGTACAGTAATTGTCACCAGATCAAGGTCCGGTTGCGCCGCGGGACGCCCTGGCCGGGGCGGTTTCACGTTAATCGAATTGTTGGTGGTAATCTCCGTCCTCGCCGTGCTGGCGGCGCTATTGGTGCCGGCCATGGCCTCCAGCGGGATAGATTCCGCCGCCGCCAAATGTATGAGCAACCTACGGCAGGTCTCCGCGGCATGGCAGATGTACGCCGATGAAAACCGAAGCGTGTTCGCGTACAACGAGGAAGGCGGGAATCCCCCCGCGTGGGTGTTCGGCATCGAAGACTATTCTGGGGGAATTTACAATTACTATACGAATTACCTGCTCAATCCACAGTTTGCCCAACTCGGGCCTTATGTCAAAACGGCTGCGCTCTTTAAATGTCCATCCGACGTCAGTTTGAGTTTCGGCACCCACGGCATCCCTCGCATGCGGAGCATATCCATGAACGCGGCGGTCGGACTGGGATCGGGAGGATTGAGCGACGGCCAAGGCGCATGGCTTCCTTCCATCTATGGCAACTTCGGCGTCATCGGCGGACCCTACTCGTGTTATTTCAAGGAACAGGATTTGGGACGTCCTTTACCCGCGGGACTTTTCCTCCTCCTCGAAGAGCATCCCGACAGCATCAATGACGGCTCTTTTGCCTTTGAAATGCCTGCGTCTCCAGTTGCAACCGTTTGGGTCGATATTCCCGCCAAATACCACGACAACGCCTGCAACTTTTCCTTCGTTGACGGCCACGTCGAAATCCACAAATGGCAAATGCCTCAGTCAATTCCGAACGTCACTTTGAGCGGCTTCATGAGCCCGGCGTCGATACATAACAATCCGGATGTGTGGTGGGTGGGAACTCACGCTTCCGCCCGAACGGATGGCCAACCCAACCCGTTCCCTGTGGAAAATTAGGTTTTGCGCGAAAACAGAAACACTCGTCATTTCAAGAGCCCACTCTTAACGGCGCAGGCCAGGGGCACCGGGATTGGCTTCGGGGCCGAAGTAGCGCAGCACCACCAGCGGCTCCACGTCGCTGGTGTTCTCGAAGGTGACGCCAGCCTTGGCCGCGCTTTCCGTGCAGAAAACCTCGTCTTCGGTCAATTCGTGGAAACGGATAAGCTTGGGGCAATCCAGGGTCAGCCGGTTCATCTGGCCCTTGCCTTGCACGGTGATCAGACCGTAGGCGCCCCCGTCCTTGATCGTGCAGCGGGCGCGCGGTTCGACGGTCAATTCCTTGGCGGTGAAAAGTTGCGCGCCATCGACTTTGCCATAGACGATCCAGCGGTCTGTGCAGCCCTCGTTCGGCGCGTCGGCCACGGGGATCGGCTCGAGGAAATGGTTGTCTTTGAAATGCTCGTCGGTGTTGCCTTCCCAATCCAGTTGTTCGACCAGATAATCGAGGTCCCGGTAATGCTTTTTGGGAACGTCCTTGACCAGGAGCGACCAGGGCACCTCGCGGCCTTCGACCAGCGATTGATACATGGCAAAAACGTCGCTCCCCCACTGCGGCTCATAAGTGCAAAGCGAACCCGGCGCGTGCAGGATGCAGGGCGGAATCAGCCAGCCCGTGCCGGGCTTGAGGCGATAGGCGCGGCTGAGGTCAAGAATGCCGTTGTCGCCCTTGTTCCAGTTTTCCAGGCAGCGCCGGACGTCGTTTTTGGTGGTGCCCGGTTCCAGGCCCATGAAGGTGTAGGGGAAATTGTTGCCGACGTTGTTGTGCTGTAGCGGAAAATAGTAGGATTCCGGCTTGCCCTCCAACCCCAGCAGCGCGGCTTGTCGGGAGTTTTGGTGGAGATGATGCGGAATGGGTCCCATGTTGTCGAAGAACTTGGAATAGACCGGCCATTTCTTGTATTTGCGCCAGAGACGGTCCCCGATGATCAAACCGCCGCACTCCGCCACCGCTTGTTGCAAGGTAAAGCGCTGCCTGCCCGCCACGACGTAGCTAAAACCTTCGTCCGGCGTCCGGTTTTCATTGGCTGCCGGAGTGGTGGAGGCGAACCAGCGTTCATCGATGCCGCCGCGATTCAAGCCAAAGGCGTAAAGGTCATCGGGATGGAGTTTGAGGCGCTGGCCCGGCTGGAGGAATGAGCGCGGCACCCAGCAAGGCGCCAGGCGCAACAACCCGCCGCTTTCTTCCAGGGCGGCTTCGACGAGAGGCGCGACTTTGCTTTTGACAATCTTGAGAGACGTAACGGTGTTCATTATGTGCCTATGATTTACCGGTTTTCGCTCTGCGTGTAAAGCCATGAAAATATTGCCATTTGGCATGGCAAAAGGCACATTACTGTGCATGGAAAGCATCATCACTATGGATCAAGTTGGAAGGTTGGTCCTGCCGGGCCGGATACGCAAAGCTCTACATGTGACCTCCCCTGCGGCCTTCAAGGCCGAAGTCATGGGCAACAAGGTCGAACTGACACTGATTACGCCGGAAAGCGGCGCGGTCGTGAAGAAGCGACGAGGTCTGCTGGTGGTTTCCACTGGAGGAAAGAAGTTTAATGCGGCCGAAGCCGCGCGAATCGTGCGAGAGGGGCGTCCGTGACATACTTTGACTCGTCGAAGACGGAGCTTCATCCCCACGCCTACTTACCCGATTTTGAAGAGCCGGAGGAGGACGGACTCGGGCTTGGCGTTGGGGCTGGCGCAGGCGGAGCAACATGGGCGGGTTCAACGTGTGCGGCTTGATTTTCCCTCGTTGCAGGGCGGCTATCCACCGCGAAACGGGGCTGTTCGGACTGCCGCGCAGGCGGATTGTATCCCTCGAATCGCGGCGCGGGTGTGGATGGATGTTCCACTGCCGGCGAAACCACTCCACGCGGCCAACCGCGCTGGTTCGGCGCCGAATCCAGGACGATTTCGCCCGCATGGCGGTGACCCATCGGCGCACCGGCATAGGATGGATAACGCAAAGGCGGCAGTTGAACAGGCACATCGCCGACGCTGGATGCGACTGGCACAACAGCCGCTTCGGCGGACTCGTTCTCTGCCAGCGTGCCCGGTTCCTCCTTGGGCAACTTTTCCGACGTCGCCTGCGGGTGGGAAGTGTCGGCCGCAGGTTGTCCTGCCGGAGAGGAGGCTGGGGGAACATAGACCGTCAAGGTCTTGCGGTCCAGTGCCAGACCGGCCGCATCCGGCGAGGAAACGGCGCGCAAGGAGAGTTGCGGCACGGCTCTGTGCCTGGCCGACGCCACGGCTTCGGGGCTGGCGCCGCCATTGAATATTCTATTATTGACAATGGCATAGCTGTCAAGGACGACGCTGGCTTGCACCAAGGTCTTGACTCGCGTGGCGGGCGCCGCCCGGCGCGGGATGTTGCGGCTGGTCAAATTACTGATGTTGACGAAGGTGTAAGCCGAGGCAGGCAGGCCAAAAGAGCCGTTTGGCCTGATGGGTCTGCTATTATAAGTGAGTTGCGCGAGGACATTGAGGCTCGCTCCCGGCGGCAGCGCCGCCCAGCCAATGTAGGAATCACTCGACCGCCAGGCCACCCAGGCGGGCGCCCAGATGTCGCCGGGCTGCCATACCCATCCTCGACGAGGGATGTTGACCCACCGGCCATAATGAAATGGCGCCCATCCCCACGTATAATCTGAATTCCAATACCAGCCGCTGTCGGAATAAAGCCATTGGCCGGCATCGACATACGGAGACCAATCGGGATTGATCGTATCGACCGTCGGTTGCCAGACCAGGCCGTAATCAGGTTGTTGCACCCAGGCACCGTAAGGTGCCAGGTCATTGTAGAACGCGCCAGCGCTCGCATTCGCATCAGCCTCAGGTTGAACGGCGGTGGGAGGCGGCAACGCTGACGCCAAAGCGGGCGTGGGCACAGGGGCTGGCGCGGCGGCGATTTGCGGGGGAGCCTGCGGAATCACGCCGGGCGGTGTGCTTCCAACCAGGGCGCCGATCACATCCTGCGACAGCCCAAGATCGGAAAGATAGAGGATTTGGTCTGCCGTGGGGGCGAAAGCCTGGTGGGAATTCTTGACGTAGGCGAGAATAACACTTTCATCCACATGGGCTTGGGCCAGCTTGATGAGTTCGGCGAGGCCGGGAGACAAATTGGCGGGCAACGGAGGTTCCGCGGCCGCCTCGGCGGGCGGATCATCCTGAGTGAGCGGCGGCGGCGTGGCCGAAGCGGACGTCGTCGCATGAAGAGAGCCAGCCGGGTCAAAGCGAGCGAACGCGCCGATCAACAAAGTCAACCCTGCCCCGATGACCACCAACAAGGCCGAAGCGGGCAAATTTCGAGTATTCATGCTCAATATACACCGACGTTTGGCGGCGGCTGTTATTCATATAGCAGCCATAGGCAATCCTCGCAACCTATCTTTGCCGTTGACAGCCGCCGGAAGCGCCAGCATAACCTGCAAAGT
>PLIU01000502.1:0-5691 GCA_003140095.1 Verrucomicrobiales bacterium
AAGCCCGCCATGACCGACGAGGAGATCACCAAGATTCGGGCGGAACTGGCACGCTGGCCGGAATGGATGCGGACTTCCTTTGAGATTGCCATTTACACCGGCTGCCGCCAGGGCGACACGAACATTCCCTTGAAGGACGTTGACCTTGAAGCCAAGACCATCACGCTGGAAAAGCCCAAGGGCGGCGCGGAGCGGGCCTTCACCGTGCCGATGCGGGAGGAACTCGTACCCCTCTTTACCCGGTTGAAAGCCGAACGGACGAACGACCAGACCGCCTTTGACTTTGTGGGGACGGGCAGCAAATGGGAGAAGCCCTCAAAAATGTGGTGGCGGTTTTTCAAGCAGAACGACGAGTTGAACCTGCCGCATCTGACGTTCCATTGCACCCGCGTCACCTTTGTCACGCGCGGGGCCAAGCAGGGCGTTCCGCAGTCCAAAATGATGAAGCTGGTCAACCATGCGAGCGAGGAAATCCACCGGGTCTATCAACGGTTGGTCGTGGCCGACGTACGCGAGGAATTGAACGCCATCAAATTTCCAGTGGCCGCTGCCCCTGTGCCGCCGCCTTCGGATGACACACCCGCCCATCCCGCAGCCGAAAGGAGGGGTGAACGCAAATCCAGTCAAACACAACATTCAGAGAACGGCACAAAGGCGGCGTAGAATCTACGCCAGAACCCGCGCCAGAAACGCGGCCACTTGTGCGAAATGGGCTTCGATTTCCGGGGCCACGCCGCACTCGCTGGCCAATTCAGCGAAAGGTTCCCGCCAGGCTTCCGGGGGCGGAGGGAGTGTTGCGGGAACAGGATGCGTCGCACGGCGGTGGAAAGTGGAGGCGACGTTCTCGCGGACTCGCGCGGCATCGAGCGTACCGGATACGGACAACAAAACCAAGTCCACCAAATCTTTGACACGCGTGTTCGGGCGGCCTTGCCTCGGCAAAGTGTAGGCGTGCAGTTTCTCGGCGAACTGTTCTTCGCGCGAGACGGCGGACACCTTCGCCCTCGGCAAATCGGCGAAACCCAACCAGTCCCGGCCTTCGAGCGTTTCGTAAGGTTCCCGGAGCACGTCACCGGCGCTCGCGTCAAGATGAAATTGTGCAAACCGCCGTCCCGCCATCCGCGCCTCGACGGGGTAGCGCGAGCCGCCATACGGCGCGGCGTCCAAGTCCATCGTCGGTTCGCCAATGATGAATTCAAAACTGTCCTCAAGATCAAATCCGGCGGCATTCTCCAATAAATTCCGAATGGCAGCCTCATCCCACTCCTTGGCTCCGCCCGGCAGTTGCCGAATGGCGAGATCAATGTCACGAGTCGTTCGCGCCGCCTGAATGCGAAGTTCCATTGCGTAGCCGCCTTTGAGCAGCCACGGCGCATTCGCTTCGCGGAAAAGGCGGCACAACAAACGGTCAAAGGCCGTTTGGCGGCGCAAACGGTTGATGTCCCCACCCTCGCGCCGCACCAGCGCCAGGAGGCGATCCTCTAGGGCGCGGCGCAGGGCTTGCGGCGTTTGGTAGCGGCTCATGGCAGCAGAGTGGCGACGATTTTCCGCGCGTCCTTTCGCTCTTTCATGGCGGAAAGTTCCCGCTCGGTGATAAGGCCGCGCCGCCGCGCCTCGACCGCTATGGGCCGGAGATTGGCGACCGCATCCGGGTTTGCGCTGGCCAGATCGCACAGCGCCCGTAGCGGACGGCATACTGTCAGGCCGCGTAGTTGCGTGACCTCGGTTGGCGTCAGTGTCGCCCGGTGCAGCACGACCGCTTTGGGAGTCGGGCTGTTGCGACGGAATGTTTTTGGCACGCTCATGTGAACTTTGGCCGGGTTGAAATCCCCCAACTCGAACAGGCTGAGGGCGGTTTGATGCGACATCGCGGCCAGCGGCTTTTCATCGCGTCCACGCGACCAGAGCAGCCAGGCCATCATTTCTCCGTCATCTGGCGGCGGAAAATGGGCCATCCGGTAGATGCCACGGCAGACGCGCTCCCAATTGCCCGCATGGACGTGGTACGGGTGCGTGTTGTCCGCGTACCCAGCCTCAATCGCCTGCTTGGTGGTAAAGTAGCCTTGCTGGTCTTGCGCGACCGTCATCAGAACAGCGAAAGGGTCATTTTTCTTCATACACATATCCTCAACTTATTTGAGGAATTGTGCAAGTCTGGATTGTTAAACGGCCTCAAATGCCAGACGCTCTTGGTGGGGATCGTCCTTCGGATGACACTCATACACGTCCCGCATCCGAAAGGAGGGGTGAGCGTAAATCCACTCCGAAACCTCCACCGGGTCCAGACGGCGGGGCCGCGTCGCCTCCTTGGGATACATGGCCTTTTTGACCGCCAAAATGTAGCTGACCGAGTAGCCAAGTTCGCTGGCGATCTCGCCCGCCGTGCAGTGGCGGTGATGCTCGCCGGGAGGCTGTCCATTGCCCTCCACACACCGTTGCGAGTGCGGGGCCGAGCTTCCCGCGCCATTACGATGGCCATTGGGTTCGACTTTGCTGGCGGGCCGGAAGAACTCCCGGTGGTCATTGAATCTATACTTGGAACCATTCATAACTGACTGTCTTTTCCGGCAAACCGTCCGTCGAAACGCTCGCGCCCATTGGGGCGGAAGTTTCCTCATGATTACATAGCGCATCCACGTCAACGCGTTGTCCGCAATTGCGGACAAAATGATCGCGGCGACGGATGGCTGGCTCATTCGATGGCGCTGCGGAAACGTCGCCATGAGGGCGTTCCGGCTCATTTTCTATCGCATCGCAAACCATACTCTGGAACTTGTCATGTTCTTTGGGCGAGGATTGTAATGAATTCATTACAATCTTCTGCCTCGCATCATCTCGTCATAAAACCAGCATGTGTTGATTCTGCCCCCGATCTGTCATTCGGGGTGTACCGCCGGTGGTACAACTTTCAGGGATTTTTATCACAGGCCGGGGAATCGGGTTGTTCAGGAGCCTGAACAACTTGAGCAGCGTTTCAGAAGCTGTCGTTTTCATACGGCCAAGTCTGGCAAAACCGAGGCGCCCAAAGATGTATGACATACACAGAATCGCTCGTTCAGGGATCAACGGATCGTTTTGCATCAGAATTGCCTCAAATGCCTCACGCCTGAATTTTGCTTCCATAGTTATGCCGAGGCCGACCTGTGCGAGGCCGCTGACCCAAAACCCGACATAAACCCGACAAACCCGACATGGCGAAAGGAGCCATCACGCTCGCGCCATCACCAGAAGGACAGCTTCATGTGTTTGGGCACACGGGCCATTGGGTGATGATTACGCGAATTGAGTTGATGATTACTTGATGATAAACGGCTCATAATCTGCTCAAATGGCTCGTTCTCAAATAAGCCGTCATGCTCCGGCCCAATCCATCTACGTTTCCCGATTTCGTTTGTGAAGACGCTTTGGGGTGGACGGGCTGAAAAATGTGTTTCCTTACACAATCAGCGGAAGTTTGTTTGATTAGATAGCCCATCGCGCCGGCGTTGACCGCCTCCACGATATACGCTTCGTCATGGTGCGCCGAAAGAAAGAGCACTTTGTTGGCGGGGACGACTTGTAGAATCTAGCGAGTGGCTTGCAAACCATTAAGCAGCGGCATGGTAACGTCCATCAGAACCAGTGCGGGCCGAAGTTTTTGACCATCGCAACCGTTTGACGGCCGTTTTCTCCCCCGCGCGGCGGCCACGAGGAGGAAATGTCAGCGCAAAATTGAGATGCGCCTGTGTCTCGCAAACACCAAGCCTACTGAACAGGGTAATCCCACACCCAGTCTCCTTCTTTTTCGTCGAACATTTTCTTGCCATTAACACCGCTGTCGTCCGTTTCATTCCAGCCCACCGAGTAGAGAACGAACTGGCCGTCCTTTGTGCGGTGATATTTATAGGGCTTCCCAGTGATCACGTCGTTGGGCACTTGGGACATAAATTTTGGTGTCAGAGCGTCCAGAGTCTCTGGGAATTGTTCGTTGGCCAGGCGGTATCGCTCCAGGGCACAGGCGATGGCAGCTTGGTTGGCGGCTGTTTGCGATGCAGCTGCTTTAATGGGCAATTTGCTTAGAAATTCAGGATTCGGCGACATGGCTCGATGATGCACGATGGACTTCAACGACACAGGTGCAGAGGGATCAGGCAATTGTTTGTTCAATTCAACACGGTTCGATGCGTCGGTTCCCGGGAAAACCCGTTTCGCGGACAAATCGAAAACACCTCTCATTTGGGCGTCAAGAGACACGCAGTATCCCAGAGATTCCAGATCGTACCATCCTGCAGGCATGATTTTACCCACTAGATCAAGAAACGTTTTATGTGAGGTCGGTTGGCCAAGGTGGTCAATGTCGCCGATGTTGAGAAGGTAAAGGTCGTCCAACTGGCCGAGACCCTTTTTCTTATAATGTTCTATCTCTCGAATTCCGAACGTCCGCTCCCCCTTGAGTGGTTGATCCATGTCTGCGATAAAATCATATTGTTGCAGACATTTCTGGAGTTCTTGCAGTTGCGATTCAGCCCAACGATGCTCGGCCAAGCCTTCCCAAATGGCCTGAATGACAAGTTGGAAGTCCAACACTCGAACCAGATACGAGATGACAACGGGCTCCGTCTTGACGGAGTCTGTCAAATAGAGAGCCAGTTTCACATGACTCAGCGCCAAGTCTGGTTTCCCTGCCGCCAGTTCCGCGCACGCCATTAGATCCAGCCGCTGGCAAATTTTCTTAATATAGGCCAAGTGGCTAAGTGACATTTGCGCTGGGTCATCCATGTCGTAGGTAAGCGGAAAGCGGGAATGAGGCCGAGCGCTGGCCTCTTGAAGTTCAGCAAAGGCCTTATCGTCCGGCTTCATTCCGTCCAAAACCGCCAAGGCAGCAGACCGGCGAGCGTCCGGGTCCATATTATCCGACTCAAATGTTTGACCAGCATTCAACTCGCCTGTTTTGAGCGCAGTCCAAGCCATTTTCCAGGCCACGAGGTCCAAAAAATGACGGCGACCCAGAAACGATTGGTTATTAGTATGAAATACATGATCGTCGGCGCGTGCGAAGAGATCGTTGGTAAGGATGGGTACCTTGCTTTGAAACAATGATTGAGCGATGGGGGTTGTGGCGAAATTCTCCTCATCGGCCACGGGTTTTGGAACAAGCGAGAGAAAATCAAGCGTCTCGCCGCGCGACTCCACCGCCTTCCGGTATCGGTTCCAATCTCGTTGGCCACGCCAATCTTCCTCGACGTAAAATGCCCCGGTCAGCATAGCCACACCAGCCAGCCACATCAGAGAGCATCGCCACCAAGGCCCTCGAAAGAGCCAGCACGTCCACCGCGGCTGGGGTATGGCAGGTTTCATCCGTTGTCCCGAGACAATAAGCCGGGCCTCGATTCAGGGCAATGCCGCATCTCAGCGATTCGTATGAGTGCTTGCCGTCCACCACGGACACGATTGGCGCGATTCGCGCGAATGTGGCGCGATTTGGGGAACGCGGAGTCAGCAAAACCAGCGTTTGACTCGCGCGAATCCACCGGCATCCTTTTCTAAATGAAATCGCTTTCTGATCTTTCTGTGGCCGACCTACGGCGCGTCATCGCGCTCAAGGAGCAAATCGAGTCGTTGGAAGGACAACTCGAAGCCATAGGCGGGGAATTTAGCGCCGACGCTGCCAGCCCAGCCGAGACCCCCATTCCCGTCAAGCGTACCAAACGC
>PLIU01000502.1:5802-7328 GCA_003140095.1 Verrucomicrobiales bacterium
TCATTTTCCTGGATGGACTCGACTGCGTGCTCAACCAGGTTTTCATAAATGGAAGAAAGGCAGCGACCCTCAATGCGAACCTCACAGGTCGCAAACGTGAGCACCAAAGCCACGGAGGGGTTGTACTGCACCATTTCCAAATACGAATAAGGCAGGGCGACGGCGTTGCGGCCCGTGGCGCGAATGTCAAGCATGGGGGACGACGCGGGCATGATTGACTTTGTACGAGGGGCGGGTTTGAGATACTTCACTCATAATTGTATTCCTTGTTGGATTGCTTTCTTGCGTTCAATTTTTTGGGGTCGCTTTTGGGGAATTGTTTGCTCCGATGGTTGCCGATTCGTTGTTTGCTCCGGCACAAGCTGCCGCTTCCTGGCCTGACTGTGCGCCCTATGCGCGGCTTGGCGCGAAAGCGAGCGGGCTTTCAGGACATCGAGCAGTGTGCCTGTGGCCAAGTCAGTGGCGGCGGGCCGTTCACCGGAAATCGCGACAGCTTCCATGAGGGCGTCTTTGTTGTCGGTGTAAATCTTGATGGCCTCGACACCACGCGAGGCGGACACGTAAAACTGTTCGCGGGAAGCAGCGGGCAAGGAGGCTTCACATTCAGCAACAAACAGACGTTGAATGGTCTTGCCTTGTGAACTGTGCGACGTGACGCAGTAGCCGTGAGCCAGGTTGCCGAAATTCTTGTCCAGCACCCAACCGTTGTCCAAAACGATGTCACCCTCCGCCGTGAATTTCCTCACGCTCCGCAGTTCGCCGTTGTTGACACGATGACCGTCTTTTGTCTGGCCGTTTCTGGTGATGCGGATGTGTTCGCCCGGCGCGAGCGGCAACTTGCCCGCCTCGTACACGTCAAATGAGGCGGAGCCTCGCCGCACCGTCAAAGAGCCTTGCGACCCATCGGCGCGTTGCACGGCAATTTGATTTTGTTCCCGGCCCATGACCGTCACCTTTTCGCCCCGCGTGAACCCGGCCGTATTTTGGTGGAACTGGACGACCAGCCCCGGTTGATAGTTTTTGACATCCGCGCGTTGCGCTTCCGTCCAACGGAGATTCTTGAGTTGCACGACCTCCTTTTCTGTTGCGCCAAGTTTTTGCAGAGTTTTCAACTCCGCGCGAATTTTTTCCGTGACGCGCCCGCCTTCGGCGTGAGTGGGCGAGACGACCAGGGCAGACTTGTTATCCTTGACTGCCTGCAAATAATCGACGGCGAGCATCTGGTAGCGTTCATCGGCGGGGACTTCCAGGACCGCGCCGAGCTTTTCCAGACCGGCAAAGCCCCCCTCGACATCGCCATGACGCAGGGCATTGACGGCTTTCCGATACGTGGAGTCACGCTGGCGGCGAATCTTTTTTATCTCCACGGCCTGCAAAGCGGCGTGACGTTCCAGCAGCCGGAGCGCGTCACCCCGTTCGACGGCGCTGTGTTGCGCGGTGTCACCGGAGAGAATCACGCGGCAGTTCTTTTCTTGCGCCAGTTGCGCGACCTGTTTGAGTTGCGGCGCGGACAACAGCCCGGCCTC
>PLIU01000502.1:7402-9835 GCA_003140095.1 Verrucomicrobiales bacterium
AGCATGGTGGTCTTGCCTGTGCCCGCGCCGCCACGGACGGCGATCACGCGATCCGGCGACCGGAGAATGTGAAACACGGCGTTGCGTTGCTCCTTGGCTTCTAATGTCCGCAGGTGCGGATTTTGGATCTGATACGGCTCGGCGTTGAGCGGCGGGCATTTGCCCTGACCGTGACCAACGAAATCAATCAGTTGTTTTTCTTCCGCCAAAATCTGTTTTGTCGTGAACCACAGCCTGCCATTGCTTTCCCTCTGGATAAACTCATCCCTTAGAAGCTGTCGTTTGACCTCGTTGACATTGAGCGAGCCGATACCGTGGTGCAGGGCTTCGCGCAGCAGTTCCTTCTCTGTGGCGACCGAGGCGCGTTCGTAACGGTGAGCAATGGCGTAATCCATCGCCAGTTTTGCCGTCATGCTGTTGGCCTCAATTCTCGGCGACCCAGGCTTGATGCTGGCCAGAGCGTTTTTTTCATCAGCCGTGAGGCGACCGTTCCAGATTTCGCGCAGTTGTTCCCTAGTGATGCCGTGCCGTTTGTTTTCCCGCGAGAGCGCGGCCAGCAAGTCCTTTTCCTTGGCCGACGTAATCCCGCGTTCCGCAGCCAGGGCTTCAATTTGTTTGGTGCGGAGCGAAAACTTGTCCAGAACCGTTTGAGGCACACCGCCAATCTCCCAGCCTTTTTCCGTGCGTTCAATATCGTAGCCAATTTCAGCCAGCCGTTTGGCGAACCGGACGTGAAAGGCGGCTTCGTAGTATGGCGCGTCCCGTTTCAAATCACCGAACTCGCCGGCCTTCCAGCGTTGCTCCACATTGTCCCATGTGGCGTTGAAGGCAAAGCAGTGCGCGTGTAAGTGCGGGTCTGGAATGCCCTTGACCGGACGCGCCGTGAAGTGATGGAACTCCGCCCAAACCAGATTGCCGGTGTTGCGGTCACCGTTTTCACCCCGGACCCGGACGCGCGTTTTCATGTCCGTTTCCAGTTCCTGCATCGTTTCCGTGACCGACATTTTGAACGCGCCAAAAATCCGTTCATCCCGGTTTTGCTCGTACACGACCGACACCGACTTTGGGCAATGGAAATTGAAATCGTACCCGACCCGCCGGTTCTCCTTCGTTCGCGGCGTTAAGGATTCATCCGAACCCGGTTTCAAATTATCGGCCAGGGCATCAAAGGAACGCTGGTCAACCCGTCCAGACAGCCCCAACCGTTCCGCGCCCAAACCCTGCCATTGACCGATGACCTCCTGCCCTTCCGACTAGTAATCTTCGCGGCTCAAGCCCTGAGTATAATACTGCTTGGCTTGACCGGCGCTCACACTGGCAACGACCCGCAACATGACAACGCCAATATAAACCGTGCCATGAACCAGCGCAAAAAATGGTAATGGTTTACAGCGACCAAGCCATAAGCCCAGTGCAATGCCGTTTTGCTCAACCGCAATAAAACCGCAACGCTAAAACCAAAACATGACCCCATCCAGCATGAGCATGGCAACCATAAGCCATGTAACGGCGCAAAGAGCGCAGTGCAGGCTTACAAAAGTTAAGCCTTAAAACTTACAGACATCTCTCCTAAGCGGAGCTTGAGGCTGGAAAAACGGGCCGGAACATCACGCGAAAATCGCGTGGAAATCTCCAGATTTTCCAACGCTTATCCAGCGTTTTTCCAGCCAAAATCCGCAATCCAAGCCGCCATTATCTTGCCAGCGTTCCACCGCTTCCTGTTTACGTCAATTATATCCTGCGATGCTCGCCGTCAAGGTTGTATGCCGCTGGCCCCTTGCGCCCCAAAGCCAGCGGCATCTCCACCGTTGACGGCTGCGCTTCTCGGATGACGCAAAACAAAAAGGAAGCGTTTATGAAAAGAGCAGCAAAAATTGACTCCATCAATATCCGACGCAGCCATTTTGGATTGACCGGCATCGTCTATTCCTACGGATATGCCTATGCGGTGCGATACGCGCCAGACGCCATCGTAACCGAGGCGCTCGTTCGCAAAAGCTGGCGCGAACAACGCCCGGCGTTTCGTCCCTACAACGATTCGACGGATGCCTTCCTAAAAATCTGCCGGGGCGCGATTCGCGCCCTCTGCAATCCTCTGCAAACCTCTGTTTCCATCTAATTTCCATCCGTTTTCTTGAAAAAATCTATTCGTGACCGACTGGTAATGGCGAAGGACGAGAAAACGATGTCGCAATCATCAGCAGAATCATTATTGACGGAGGCGCAATCCGCGCCCGTCAAACCGGGACGCAGCAAACTGGAAACATACCGGGCCGCCATTAGTGAACTGCGCCGCAAACGCTGGACGTTCGCGGAAATCGCGGGCTGGCTCAGAGAGCGGGGCGTGAGCGCCACAACCAGCAACGTGCATCGGTTTTTCCGACAGAGTAAACCCACGCCGTTATCCATCGAGCCAGTGCGGGCGCAATCAGC
>PLIU01000044.1 GCA_003140095.1 Verrucomicrobiales bacterium
ACCTACCCATCGGAACTGCCGATCACGGCGCGCAAGGATGAGATCGTCGCCGCGATTCGCGCGCATCAAGTGATCGTGATTGCCGGAGAGACAGGATCAGGCAAGACGACGCAGATCCCCAAAATGTGTCTTGAAGCGGGCCTGGGCATCGAAGCCAAGATCGGTTGCACGCAGCCACGGCGGGTCGCGGCGCTTTCCATCTCGCGCCGCATGGCCGAGGAATTGAACGTCGCCTGGGGCCGCGAAGTCGGCTGCAAAATTCGCTTTGACGACCGGTCCAGCGCCCAGACTTACATCAAGATGATGACCGACGGCATTCTGCTGGCGGAAACCCAGGGCGACCCGGACCTGTCGGAATACAACGCGATCATTCTCGATGAGGCGCATGAACGCAGCCTGAACATTGATTTTCTACTCGGCCACTTGAAGGGTCTGCTGTCCCGGCGTAAGGACCTGAAGTTGATCATTACGTCGGCGACCATTGACACCCAGGCGTTCTCACAGCACTTCGACAACGCGCCCATCATCGAAGTCTCTGGCCGGTTGTATCCGGTGGAGGTGCAATATCGGCCCTTGGATGCGGCGTCCGAGGAACAGGGCGAAGTCAGTTACGTGGATGCGGCGGTGCAGGCGGCGGAACGCATTCTTTATGAGACCCACTCGGGCGACGTGTTGATTTTCATGCCGGGCGAACGCGATATTCGCGAGACGGGCGACCAACTCGAAGGTCGGTTCAATGGTGAAGCGGAGATTATCCCGCTGTTCGGCCGGCTCAGTGGGGGCGATCAGCAGCGCGTCTTTGCTCCCTCTTCGCGCCGCAAGATCGTCATCGCGACCAACATTGCCGAAACTTCGCTGACCATTCCTGGCATCCGTTACGTCATCGATGCCGGTTTGGCCCGCATCAGCCGTTACAATCCGCGCACCCGAATCAAGCGCCTGCCGATTGAGCCAATTTCACAAAGCAGCGCCAACCAGCGCAAAGGCCGCGCGGGGCGGGTGGAGGAAGGCGTTTGCATCCGCCTCTACGCGGAGGAGGATTTCCAGGCCCGGCCGCTGTTCACGCAGCCCGAAATCCAGCGCGCCAATCTCGCGGAAGTCATTCTGCGCATGAAGGCGTTCCACTTGGGCGACATTGAAACGTTTCCATTTGTCCAACCGCCTTCGCCCGCTGCCATCGCCAATGGCTACGCGCTGCTGCAGGAACTCGGCGCGCTGGACGAACTGCGCGCCCTCACGCCGCTCGGGCAGGATCTCGCGCGGCTGCCCATTGATCCCACCCTCGGACGCATGCTGCTCCAGTCACAGAGCGAACACGCTACCGCTGAATTGTTGATCATAGCCGCCGGCCTGAGCATTCAAGATCCCCGCGAGCGTCCTCTGGAACAGAAGGAAGCGGCGGCCGCGGCGCACAAGCAATTCTCCGATCCGCAGTCTGACTTTCTCTCGCTGCTGAACATTTGGAACGCGGTTCACGAGGAGTGGGACCGGTTGCGAACGCAAGGCCAGCGGCGCAAATTCTGCAAACAGCGCTTTCTTTCCTATGTGCGGATGCGCGAATGGCAGGATGTTTATTCCCAGTTGCATGACGCGCTGGAAGATTTGGGCACATTGAGACTTAACGAGAGCAACGCCGCTTACGCTGCGATCCATCGTTCTATTCTCGCCGGATTGATCGGCCATGTGGCGCGTTTCGAGGAGCGAAACAATTACAAGGCCGCGGGCAACAAGCTGCTTTCGGTGTTCCCCGGCTCGGCGCTTTATGCGCGCGGCGAGCCCCAAAAGAAGCCAATCCTCAAAGGCAGCAAGCCGCCTCCAAAACCCAAATCCAACCAGCCGCCATGGATTGTGGCCGGTGAAATCGTCGAAACTTCTCAACTCTTTGCGCGCACCCTCGCCGGGATCGAGCCGGAATGGATCTTCCAGCTCGCGCCGCACTGCTGCAAGCTGACCCACCAGAATCCGCATTGGAGCGCGAGCGCCGGCAACGTGCTGGTGGAAGAGATCGTTACCTTGCATGGATTGGAAGTGCAGCGCCGCAAAGTCGCCTACGGCAATATCAATCCTGGGGACGCCACCGCCATTTTCATCCGCTCGGCCTTGGTGGAAGAAAACCTGATGGCCTCACGCGCTCGCGAGGAGGACGATGATTCGGATCGCGATGAGGTTCGTGTTCTCACGACAGCGGCGGTGGCCAAGCCGGACTTGCCGCCGTCATACCTNNCGCACCGCTGTTTCGTCGCTGCACGAATTGAACCGGCTTTTGCGCGACCCAGCGATGCCGGAACGCCTTTGCATTTCCGAAGCCGAACTGGCTGGCGGAAAATTATTGGGTTATGACGCGGCGGCATTTCCTGATGCCGTGCCGGTGAGCGGTCAATCCGTGGCGCTGGCCTACGCCTATGCTCCCGGCGAGGAGCACGACGGCGTGACCATTGAACTTCCTTTCACACTCGCCCAAACCGCTTCGGCCGCGTTGCTCGAATGGGCCGTGCCGGGGCTGCGCGAGGAAATGACCGGCGAGTTGCTCCGGGCCTTGCCAAAATCCATTCGACGCGAGCTGATGCCGTTTCCTCCCAAAGTGACCGAGATTGTCCGCGAATTTCAGCCCACAGGAACCTCGTTTTTGCAGGACTTCGCCGCCTTTCTTCGCCGCCACTACGGCGTTGCGGTGAAGGCGTCTGATTGGCCGGCCAACGCTTTGCCGGCCCACTTGCGCCCGCGGATTGATGTGGTTGACGACAGAAGGAAATCGCTCGGCGCGGGGCGCGACTTGGCGCAGCTCCAACAGCGCCTGAAACAAATGAAGACGGAGCCAGTCGCAGAGCCTGACTCGGCCGACTGGACCCGCGCCACCCAACAGTGGGAACGTTTTGGACTCACTGATTGGACCTGTGGCGATCTTCCCGAACGTATCACCGTGACTGAAGGGCAGCCTCTCCCACAATACGCGTGGCCCGCCATTGAGTTTGCCGAAGGCAGCGTGAACGTGCGCCTCCTCCGCATCTGGGACCTGGCGCGCGCAACCTCGTTGAGTGGCGTGCAGCGTCTCGTGGAACTTGCTGTGCAAAAGGATCTGGCGTGGCTGGAGAAGGATTTGCGCGCTTTGAGCCGCTTCGACGCGCTTTACTCGTCATTGGGCGACAGCGCCGAGTTGCGGGAAACTTCACTGGAACATCT
>PLIU01000011.1:0-3344 GCA_003140095.1 Verrucomicrobiales bacterium
GCTTATGGGATAGATGACAATGATCCGAATGGTGTAGGCGCTAACATTGGTTTTTATGGTTCAGCCAACTTGAGCGTCGTGAACGCTTGTTACGACTGGACCACCCAAGGAAGCCCGGATTACCCGGGTGGTCCTGGTGACGCACCTTATAATGGTTATAGTCTCAGCTGGGACAATAATACTGCCACCGCCTCGTTCACTTATGCCAATGGCATCGAGGTGTTAACGCCGCCGGTAGTCAATCCCCCGGTCGTTTNNACCTTATCCTGACAGGATCTGGCGGCTCGCCGGGCGGCAGTTACACATTGTTGACATCAACCAATCTGGCAATTCCGATAGCGGCCTGGGCGACCAACGCCACAGGCACGTTTAACGGGAGCGGGGCGTTCTCCAACTCCATACCGATCAGTCAATCCCAAGCGGCGCAGTTCTTCCTGTTGAGGACGCCGTAAAACAGTTGACCTCTCAGAGAAACATGGAAGTTGCCGGAGCTAACACTCCGGCAACTTTTTATTAGCGACAGAATATTAATGTGTTAACATGGGCCGGCAACTGAACGCTCACCCTTAACCTCGCCTTATTGCCCAATGAAAACCATAACTACCATCCTTGCCGTTCTCCACCCTTCCACTCGAAGATTCAGATCCTCTCTCCCCCTGACCTTGTGGATCGGCGCTGCCGCGCTCGTTTCGACCGGTTCCCCGGGTGCGTCCACCTGGACCGGTGGTGGAACAAATAGTTATTGGAGCACGAGCGCCAACTGGAATGGAAATATGACGCCCAGCTTTCCCACCGGGTTGACCTTTGCCGGCATCACCGGGTTGACGAACGACAACAACCTCACCAACATAACCGTGAGCGGCCTCACGTTCGGTGCCGCCGCCGGAGCCTTCGTCCTGGACGGCAATGGAATTACGCTGGCCGGCAGCATTGGTTTCAACGGGAATCCGGCTGCGCCCGTGACCCAGACCGTCAATCTCAACATGGCCTGGAGTTCCAGCGAAACCATTGACACCCCGACCGATGCCAAACTCACCTTGGGAGGCGCCATCGCCTCTTCCTCCGACACCAGCCTGATCAAGATTGACACAGGCACGCTGACCCTGGGCGGCGTCAATAGTATTCTGAGTTGGGACCTTAACGGTGGCATCACCACCATCACCGGCAACACCACGATCAATGGGGATGGCAACAGTCGCATTTATGTGGGCGATGGCGATGCCATTGCCAACTGCAACGGCACACTCGACATCGAGAACGGGGCCGTGCTCAACGTCATCGGCAACTATGCTGACTCCTTCGTGATTGGCCGGGACAGCGGGAGCGGGACGGTGATCCAGAATGGCGGTATATTAACGTTCAATGGCAACCAACAATATTTGTGGGTGGGCGCGACCAGCAACCCTGGCACACAGTCGGAATATGCCATGAACGGCGGCCTGTTGGACATGAGCGGCCATACTTTGGGAATCGCCCTTGGCAACGGGGTGTTGACTACCTGTGTCGTGAATCAGGTCAGTGGTGTCATTACCAATGTTAACAATCTGTGGGTCGGTTGGGGCAACGGCCAGGGCGTTTACACGCTCACTGGCGGGAGCATCTATATTGGATCAACCGGCATCACCACGACCAGCGGTAATTACGCCGTCAACCTGGGCGGCGGGACGGTCGGGGCGGAAGCGAATTGGTCAACGTCGTTGAACATGAACCTGACGGGTTCCAACGGTCCGGTCACGTTCAACACGACGGGCGGCTATCACATCACGCTCTCGGGCGCGCTTTCTGGAATCGGCGGCTTGGTCATGGTTGGCTCCGGCACACTGGAACTATCTGGGGCGAACACCTACACCGGCGATAGTACCGTAAACTCTGGCAGCACCTTGCAGCTCGATGTGACCGGTAGCAGCCCAGGTGCGTTCCGCTTGACCAACGGCGCATTGCTGAATTTGAATTATAGCGGCACATTTGCTGTCGCCCACTTCTACACCAACGGTGTTAGTCTGCCTTTGCGAACCTACAATGCCGGCAACCTTCCTGGATTCATTGTTGGCTCAGGTAATTTGCAGGTGGCAGGCAGCATCAGCACTGGTGTTTGGACCGGTGCCGGTGCGAACAATGATTGGAGCACGGCCGGCAACTGGAATCAGAATGCGGTGCCCATCTTTCCCATCGGGTTGACCTTTGCCGGGAACACACAGTTGGCAAACAACAACGATCTTACGAGCATCACGGCAAAAAGCATCACGTTCGATGCCGCCGCCGGCGCCTTTGCGCTGAACGGCAAGGGCATCACCCTGGCTGGCAGTATCGGTTTTAACGGGAATCCGGCGGCGCCCGTTACCCAGACTGTCAATCTTAGCATGGCCTGGAACGCCAGCGAAACCATTGACACGCCAACCAACGGCAATCTCGCCTTGGGCGGAGCCATCACCTCCTCCTCGGACACCAGCTTGATCAAGATTGACACGGGCACACTGACGTTGGGCGGCGTCAACGCGATCACAAGCTGGGACCTCAATGGCGGCACCACCACCATCACGGGCGCCACCACGATCAACGGGGATGGTAATGGTCGCATTTATGTGGGCGATGGAGACGCCATCAACAACTGCAATGGCACGCTCGTGATCCAGCCCGGAGCAGAGCTTACCATCAACGGCAACTTTGGTGACACCTTCGTTATCGGCCGCGACAGCGGGAGCGGGACGGTGATCCAGAATNNAGCATTCTCTGTCAATCGGCTTTGCCGCGAATGGCGTGACAACTTATGGCATCTTGAACCAGGTTGGTGGCGTCATTACCAACCTCTACAACCTTGAGATGCCCGCTCTGTCGGCAGGGAATGGGCTGGGCGTGTACACGCTTAGCGGCGGGAGCATCTATATCGGCGCTAACGGCATCACCAGGGCTGCTGGAAGCGGTAATTATGCCATCAACCTGGGTGGCGGGAAGGTTGGGGCCTATGCGAGCTGGTCATCATCGTTGAACATGAACCTCACAAACCTCAACGGTTGCGTCACCTTCGACACGGGGGCAAACGCGATTGAGCTTTCGGGCGAACTTTCCGGCAACGGCGGCTTGATCGTGACCGACTCCGGCACGCTGGAACTCTCCGGGGCGAACACCTACACGGGCAGCACGACCGTCAATAGTGCGACCCTGCAGTTGGACGCGGCCGGCAGTGGGTCAGGTGCGTTTTACCTTGCCAATGGCGCATTGCTGAACTTGAATTACAGCGGTACCTACATTGTGGCGGCCTGCTCCACTAACGGTGTTGCCCTTCCTGCCGGAGTTTATACTGCCAGCAACCTACCCGGATTCATCGCCGGTTCCGGTTCATTGAC
>PLIU01000011.1:3395-6872 GCA_003140095.1 Verrucomicrobiales bacterium
GAGAAGGATGGAAGTTGCCGGAGCCAGCACTTCAGCAACTTTTTATTATCGACAGAATACGAATGTGGTAACATGCGCTGACAATTGAACACTCACCCTGAACCTCGCCTTATTGGCCTATGAACGCCATCACCAGCATCCTTGCCGTTCTCCATCATTTCACGACAGCGACATTTGACGATGGAGGCAAAATTCACATCAACACTTTCCGTGCATCCGTCCGTGGATGCAGGGGCCGCGAAATAATGGGCCGTTAATCGCAAAGTTGCACCAAGAAAACTTCCGCGCCCACCCTGACCCAATCGTGGGGGCTTTGTCGGCTCATTTCTCTAGTGGACGAATAATCTGCGCAAGTTGAAATGCTTAGAGATTTTTCTGGCAGGATGTGTTCCGTTTGTAAAGTGGTTTATTATTCCAGCAAGCCGCAAATATTGGTTTAGAACGGTGCAAGATTTTTGAGAATACCTGTGAAACCGTACCCTCAAAGGCCTTCTGCACTCGCGTTGGTCTTGGCCACAAGTGTGGTTGAATCGGGGTTGTTCTTCGGGGGCGGAATCCGGCGGCGGCCCTCGCGCTAGGCAAACCAACAATGGCATGGAGTGGTCCGACTGTGTTGAACGACCCGTNNCCGGCATCAGCAAGCGATGTTCACAATCAAAATCCTTTCCTTCCCGGGACGCGCGCTCGATTGTCTCCTGGACGAGCGTTGCGTCGTCCGGATGAACCCTTCGAAGAACAAGCTCCACGGTCGGTATCGTCTTTGGGTCGTATTGGAAGATGCGGAAAGTTTCCTCAGACCAGAGGAGTTCGCCGATCAAAGGCCTCCAGCCGAAGCTCCCCGTGTGACTTAATCTCTGCGCTTCCGATAAATAGGCTTCGTTGCGCAGCACCTTGGCTTCTGCCTGCTTGTGTTCCGTGATATTCTTGAAAAGGATCGCGACTTTTCTGTCCGCCGGTCAGGGCTATTCGCCCGTAAATCTCAAACCAGGCTCTTCGTGATGGGGGGCAATCTCGCGCATTCTTCTGCCTTGGGCATTTTGAATCCCGGTCTGTTTCTCAAACGACGGATTGACTTCGAGAAATCGGTAATCAATTGGATGATCCTTTTCGTCGAACAGCACTTCGATGGTGCAAAAACCTTCGTCAATCGAATCGAACAATGTCCGGTACTTTTTTCCGACTCGCGCAACGCTTCATTGGCGGCGGTTAATTGCGCAGTCCGGTCCGCGACGCGACGTTCGAGTTCCTCTGCGGCTCGCTTCTGCTCGCGCAGATGCCGGGCTTCTTGCAAGGCGACCAGCGCCTGATTCGCCGCCATTCGCAGCAAAAGAGTTTCGGTCGGGGTCGGAAAACTGGCTCGTTTCGAGCTGGCGACCAGCACCCCGATTTCATCCATAAGTCCGAGGCGGAAGGGCGCGATCTTGACCTCCCCGTCGCCTACCGGATTCGGCACGACCAGAGGCGCGTTGGCATAGTGGTTGGTCAACCAGCGGTCGAGCGCGCGGACGCTCTCCAAGGCTTGCGGCGGGGAAGCGCGACGTTGCGCCAATTGGACGAAGTCCACCGGCGATCCGTTGAATGAATCGCTCAACCGCACGTAGGCGAAATCCAGTTGCAGCATGGTCACCAGCATGTCGAGCAAGGTGCTGACAATACTGCCTGACTCCCGGCCGTCCCAGATGGCGGCCAGTGCCTGGATGCTGATCAGGTCATTAATGGAACTTCGCAGACGCCTGATTTCTTCATCGCCGTGTGTTTCGTCAATTTGCACAACAATTCGCTGCTGAAGGCGATCCATCGCGCGCAACTCGGCGTCCGCGTAGCTCCTGTAAAAACTGGTCGGGGGGCACGTAGAACGGGTTCAATTGGAGGATGCCCCCGATGATGATCATCGGGTGCGTGCGCATGATATCCATGATGAACGCGGCGCTATGCTTCGAAAGATCGTAGATGCAGATTACCGGATCGCGATTGCGGGGCGTCCGGTTGAAATTCGACTCGTATTGGAGCAACTGGTCGGCATCGTCGCGCGCCCATTCCAGATGGGCGATGACTCGCGTGCGCGGATAGCCCTTTTGCACTGCGCCCTCCAGCAGCGCGACCCACTGGGCAACCGTGCGCGTCTCGTCGAAGCGTCCGTCCGGGAAATAAAATTGGTTCCAGTCCTGCAGTTCTAGTTGGCCTTTCTCCTGGACCGAGGCCGCGTCAATGCCCGCCAATTCGAGCTGGCGCAAGTGCGCGTGGCGTTCTGCTGGATCAACGATGTGAAAGGCTTTTTCGCCGCGCTCGATGCCTTCTTTTATAAATGGAAGCAGGAGACGATATTTCTCCTCGGGATTGCGGAAGAATCCGCAGATGTGACGGTGCATACCCAGTTCCGAGCCGGCAAAGCGAATAGGTTTCTCATTGTCAACACTAATATAGTTCATGGTGGTTTCCTTTCAGTTTTGGAACGGTTGTTCTGGCTTACTAAATCCCGTCAGCGTGTGCCAACCCCGTTGTTTGATTTCAAGCAGGCCTGAATGCCCACCGCAGCTTGGGAGTGATAATGGCCTTGGTCCAGGCTCGCCCCGGGCGGAAAGCGACAACAGATGAGGACCGTCGGGGGATCGGCAGTACTCGTTGCGACTCCGGTAAGCTGTTGGTGGCATCGGCAGCATTCCAGGAAAACTGACATCCTCCGTGCGTTTATGCAAGCTCAACCCTCAGCCAGAGAGAGCGCTTCCGTAACTTGCATTCGGATGGTCAAGCAGTTTTTCCCGACGGCTTCATCAACAGTCCCGGATGGCGGGACTGGCGATGGGCTGGGGGCAGGCGACGACTTTTTGACGGGATGTCAAACGCTTGTCACTTGGAGCATGGATTGCAAGTTTCGTCGGACATGGGCTTGGAAGGCAATTTCATGTTTAAGTCCTTGTAGGAGCGGTGGACGCGGCGAAAGCGGGCGAGCAGGCCCTTGGTTGGCATGGCGCGTGCATGAGGTCCTAGGTATGAATGAACGAGATTTAATGATGCGCCCCGTTGGAGCAGATCAGGTATGTATGCCAGCAGTGGCAACGGAGCGTTCGCTAAGAATCTGTGTTGTCTTCGACGATGAGGACAGCGCCTGGAGCGCCGAACTGCTCATTAGGCATGTGGCCTCAGGTTACGATTGTGAAAAGCAATCGTTCAGCTTCGACGAATTGGATCGACCGGCGCCTGTTATGGCGGCGGCGCGTAGCGCTTCAGATGCGGATATCCTCATGGTCGCAGTTCGCTACGATCACATGTTGCCTCCTCATGTGAAGTCATGGTTGGGGCTTTGTGTCGGATTACGCAACCCCAAACCTGATCAATGGGCTCAATGATTTGCCGATCAAGTCTATTGCCGGAGCGGTCATTCGCGTTCAGGATGTCGCCCAAGTGCGAGACGGGTACCTCTCACCGCCGCCGTAACCATTTCGAGCACGCGTCGCAGGCCATCGTCGCCGCCCATGC
>PLIU01000295.1 GCA_003140095.1 Verrucomicrobiales bacterium
GCAGATAGACGTTGGTGGAAACCGTTCCCATTTGCAGAACCTTCAGGATTGTTTCACCTTTGGTTTCAATGATGACCTGTGGCAGCAATCTGATAAATGCCTTGTCCTTGGCGGCAGTTTTCCAGCGGTGCTGGTTCGCCCCCTGTTTGGTGCCAATCAACGATTCAATAGCATTCCGCCATGTCCGGGTGGTGATGCCGTTGTCGCTGCCCGCCGGATACGCCTTGGCAATCTGGAGATTCAGCACCGGCTGGCGCTCGGAGTTGTTTTTGGCTTCGATGATCTGTTTGGCATCGTCGGCGTTGGTGGTGCCGAGGCTGGTGCGTTTGCCAGTCTTGGTGTCCACGCAATAATAGGCTCCACCACGGATTCCACGGCAAATGAGACGGTAACGTGTTTTCATAGTTTTCACGCAACCGCGAGAATAACTGAGGCCGAATCCGATGAGGTAGCAGATAGCTGGCGGATTACGCCGGACTATGCTGGTTTCCTACGGATTGGAAAATTGGTGTCCGTTTTGGTGTCCGTTGCGGACTCCCTACCTCCTAAATCCTTGCCGCACACGCGGTTAAACTTGGAGGCGAGGGTCGGAATCGAACCATTTCTGAGCCGAAAGCACCACGTTCAGGCGGGGGTTAATTTCGTGGTTGAGCCAGTGTGAGGCATTTGAGTCATTTCTGTTGATGATTGCTCTGCGGCATTTGGGTCATTCATGGGGTGTTTTCCGCGCCGTAACGTAGTGCGCGCCACGGCCTCGACCATGACTGACAAGCACTTTCTTCTTCACCAAATCTTAAAGTTCGCGCGTCGCCGTTTGCGGACTGGCGCCGGTGAGTTGCTGGTACTCAGCAGCTACTGATCTGTCCGGCTGCCTTCAAATGCCGCAACTATTAATTTGACCCCTTTGAAAACCGCCGCCGCCATCGTGGAAAAGATCTTCGACAGGCCTCACGAAGCGGAGCAGGAAGTGAATGGGCGTTCTGGCGCGAGAAAGCAAGAACCAGCGGACGGCAAGAAGCATCTTATGAATCAAACTTCGAATAGGGGTTAGGATTAGATGAACTTATATTTTAAAATAGCCCTTGCAGCGGCGGGTGTTATGTGTTAGCTTCGACGTGGGTTTGGTGAAGGGACTGCCATGATCTGCTGACATGGCGGGATGGATGGATAATTCCGCGTATTTCCGGGTTTTCCAATTCGAGGATGTTCGAGGAATTTCGAGAACTCGGCGAAAAAATGGTCGGCTGCGTTCGCCTCCGACCCTCGCCTCCGAGGCTTCCAGTAACTAAACTGATGTCTTTGAACTTCAACGTTTCTCCTTTAACTTACCGCCATGTTTTCGATGGCCGAACAGTTGGAAAACCTGCCCTCGCTGCAGCGGGTCGCCATCCCCGACCTTTGGCAGCAACAGGCCGTCGCGGCTTTGCGTGAGGGGAGCGATGTCGTCGTGCAGGCGCCCACCGGGGCGGGCAAAACGCTGATCTTCGAGCTATGGTCCAACCAGGGGCGCAATCGCGGACAGGCCATCTACACCGTGCCCACGCGCGCCCTGGCCAATGACAAATTGGCCGAATGGCGCGCGCGCGGCTGGGACGTGGGCATAGCCACGGGCGATTTGTCGGAAAACCTCTCCGCGCCCGTGCTGGTCGCGACGTTGGAAACGCAGAAGAACCGGCTCATTCAAGGGGAAGGGCCGGCTTTGCTGGTGGTCGATGAGTATCAAATGGTGGGCGACCTGGACCGCGGTCTCAATTACGAACTGGCCTTGGCCCTGGCACCGCCCAAGACGCAGTTGCTTTTGCTCAGCGGCAGCGTGGCCAATCCCCAAAACGTCGTGCAATGGCTGCAACGGCTCGGACGCAAGGCGGTGCTAATCCGGCACGAACTGCGCCCCGTGCCGCTGGAGGAAGTCCATGCGAACAATCTGAACTTCCACGTCCCGTCGGAAATTCGCGGGTATTGGCCGCGTTTGGCGGCCAAGGCGCTGGCGGAGGATTTGGGGCCCATCCTCATGTTCGCCCCTCGCCGGCATGCGGCGGAATCGATGGCCAATGAAATGGCCCGCATGTTGCCCACGCCCAATCCCCTGAGTCTGAGCGCCGAACAGAAAGCGCTGGCCGGCGAGAGTTTGGCCCGGATGCTCAAGAGCCGCGTCGCTTATCATCACAGCGGCTTGAGTTACGCGGCGCGCGCAGGGGTGGTCGAGCCGCTGGCCAAGGCGGGCCAATTGCGAGTGGTGGTGGCGACGATGGGACTGGCGGCGGGCATCAATTTTTCCCTGCGCAGCGTGGCGCTGGCCGCGGAGTCCTATCGCCGCGACGATCAGGAACAATTGCTGCGCGCGGATGAAATTCTGCAAATGTTCGGGCGGGCGGGCAGGCGCGGCCTGGACGAGACGGGCTTTGTTCTCATCACGGCCAACGAACTGCGGTTGCTTGACGCCCGACCGGGCCATTTGTCGCGCGGCGGGCTGGTGGATTGGAACGCGTTGCTCGGCCTGATGGACGCGGCGGCCGCGCGAGGCTTGGACCCCTTCGGCGAGGCGGTGCGCGTGCAGGCAAGGCTCTTCACCACCAAGCCCATCGCCCTCGGCATTGAGGAATCGATCCAGCATCCCGAGGCGCCGTGCGGCTTGAAGACCGACGCCGAACGCGCCCGGCACGTCCGCCGCCGCGTGCGCCAGATGCTCAACAGCAGGGGGCAATGGGAGAATTATCCCCTCGCCGCCGAACGGCCCGCGCGCGAGGTGCTGGTGATGGAAAGCGCGGAAACACTGCGCTCTCATTCCGTGCTGGCGGAGCCGGCCGCCTTGGAAAAACCGGGCGCGGGCCAGCTTTGCCTCTTGCGGGAGGACGAACGGGGAAAAGTTTATGGCCGCGCCGTAACCATTGCCGATCTCCTGAATGACAACCGGGTGCTCTTGCACAAATGGGTCCGCCGCCTGACCAATTGGAACGGGCGCCAGGTGCCGCGCGCGGTTTGGGACCAGAAAATCATTCCCTTGCTGGAGCGAAAACTGGCCGCGCAAAACACGGCCGTCGTCCGCATCCTCCAGGAACAAGAGCACCTGGTCGCGCATCTCAGTTTGGCCGACGTGGTCATGCGGGTGCCGGTCGATTCGGATGGCATGGCCTTCTGGCGGCCGATCCAGCGCGAGGTCATGCCGCCGGATTGCGCGGTTTGTCTTCTGGTGCCGGTCTGCCAGAATCTTCCCACCAACACGGGCGTGGCTTTGCTGTGGCGTCGGCTGGGGTTGATCGACGCCGCCGGTGTGCCGACCCGCCGGGGCAAGGTGGCCAGCTTCTTTTCACAGGGCGACGGCCTGGCGTTGGCCGCGGCCTTGGAAGAGGATTCTTACCCGGTCCACGAACTCGTTTACGACCTGGCGAACCTGGACGCCAGTTTCCGTTTTTCCAGCGAAGACAGCCGCTGGGCGGGGCGCTTGGCGATGGTTTGCCAGAACACCTACGGTCTGCAATCCATTCCAGGCTACTTGGAGAGCGGCGTGCCGCCCAAGTACGGCGCGGGAGCGGAGCAAGTGGTGGCGGCAGTTCACAAAGACCCGGCCAGCAAGCACGGCTGGGTGACCGAGGTTTTGGGTGCTGGGGACATCGACCGCGTGATCATCGAGTGGCGCAGCACGTTGCGCCAAATCGCGCACGCGCCGGACCTGGAATGGCCGCGGTGGCGTCAATTGCAGCAGGCGGCCCGGGAGATACTCAACGAAACCGAATCCCCGACCATAACCGCGCTGCCGCCGCTGGAGTATCACCAGACCAGGAGAATCGACCATAGGCTGATTCTCCGGCGGCACTGAGGTCGAAGGCTATTTCGCCCCCTGATCAATCCAGGCGCGGATCAAGCCGATTTGCTCCTTCGTCAGCGGCCCGACGTTGGCCTTGTTTTTTGGCGGCGGCATGTAATCGTCTGGATCGCCCTGCTGGGAAATCTGGGCCACCATCGTGCTTTTGGCGCTGTCGCCCACGATGAGGTCGGGGCCATCTTCGCCGCCCTTCAACACTGCCTCCAAGGTGTCCAGGCGCAGTTTGCCTTTTGGCTTCTGGGTTTTGGGGCCGTGGCACGGGTAGCAGGACTTGGTGAAAATGGGTTGAATGTCCGTCGCGTAGGTCACCCCCTGTTTAGTCGAGGGCGGCGGCAGTAATTTGGGATCGATCGCCGTTTTGCTCTTGTCATCTGCCAAGGCGCAAACGGCGATGAGAACGCAACCGGAAACCAGACTGGAACGCAATAATTTCGACAACATGGAGTGCAATTAACCCAAAAAACCCTCCAAGGTCAAAGTGTTTTTTTAGCGCCTGTGTTGAAATCGGCATGAAGAAGGCCGATCTATCCGTTAGTCTTTCCTGATGGCAGCCAGCAGTCCAGTTCTCGCATCGGCAACCCGTTCACAGACGGGGACTTTCCAGCGATTGGTGGTCGAACAGGTTCTAAACTGGTGCGAAGTTCTTGATCGTTTCATTGAGTGGCAGAGTCAATGCATGCTGCGGTCGTCGCCCTCCCCCAAGGAGCAGGAGGACCACCGCCAGGGCCTGAAGTGGCTTCTGCGGCTCACCAAATTGATTCACTCCGTCGCCTCGGATCCGGACTTTCCTGACAAGTCGTTGCTGACCCAGTCGGAGGCTCAGAAGCGTCAATTGGAGGAGTTGTGGGAGCTTTTTTACAATCAGATGCCGGAGACCGAAGCCGAGAAGATTCTTGCCGAAGCCTTCCCCAATGGACCTTGACCTGGATTTTGTCTTTCCACTCCTGCCGCTCTGCGCTAAGCAATAGACGTGTACCTGGACTATTACGGGCTGAAGGAACCGCCTTTCAATATTACACCCAATCCGCGGTTCCTGTTTTTCAGCGTAAAGCATCGCGAGGCGTTCAATCACCTGCTCTTCGGCATTCGCGAACGCAAGGGCTTCGTCCAGTTGACGGGCGAAGTCGGCGCGGGCAAATCCACCCTCTGCCGCGCGTTGCTCGATCAACTCGGCCCATCTTTTTCCACCGCTTTGATCGTCAATCCGAGCCTGGACGCCGACCAACTCATCAAAGCCATCGCCATGGAGTTGAATTTGCAGGTCAAGGGCCTGGACCGGCTGGAAACCGTGGCCGAAATCAACCGCTTCCTTCTGCAGCAGCTCGAGCATGGCAAAGACACCGTCCTGATTATCGACGAGGCGCAGAACTTGACGCCGGCGTTGCTCGAACAGGTGCGCCTGCTCTCCAACCTTGAAACCGACGAGCGCAAATTGTTGCAGATCGTCCTAATGGGCCAGCCCGAATTGCGCGACCGGCTCAACGAGCATGGCTTGCGCCAATTGCGCCAGCGCATCACCGTCCGCTACCATTTGAATCCTCTCCGCCGCAACGAAATCGGACCATACGTGCATCATCGCCTGCACGTTTCCGGGGCCAACGGCGCCCCTTATTTCACCACGCCCGCGCTGTGGCGCATTTACTCTTACAGCAAGGGCATCCCGCGCGTGATCAATGCTATCTGCGACAAATGCCTCCTGGCCGGCTACGTCGCGCAACGGGACAAAATCGACTTCGGCATGGTCGGCGTGGCTCGGCGGGAATTGGAAGGTCAAATCGATTTATGAGCCTGCTCAACGACGCCCTCAAACGCGCCAGCGAGTCCGACCGGAACCGTCCGCGCCCGACTCCAACACGCGTTTCGATGGAACCGGTGGCCCACCAGCGCGGCAAGTCTCTGGCGCTGGTGTTGGGGGCCGGCAGCTTTTTGGCTCTGGGATTGGCGGTATGGTTTTTCTGGCAGTTGTGGGCCGCGAGTCATTCTCCCGCACCCACCCATCTCGAAGCCATCCCAGTCGTGGCCCCCAAACCCGCGCCGCCACCCGTCATCCGCGAGGAGATTCCGCCGCCGCAGGTGGCCGCGCCAGCACCCGCGCCCGCTCCCGTCCCAACGCTTTCACCCGCGCCCGCTCCTCTTGAGCCGGCAAAACCAGTCGAACCGGCTTGGCCGGCGGATCTGAAGTTGACGGGAATATTCTTTCGCAAAACAAATCCACTGGCCTTAATTAACGGAAAGACGGTGGGCGTGGGCGACGATATGGACGGCATTCGCGTCACCAAGATTGAAAACGACCGCGTGACAGTGGAATGGAACGGAAAGGTGAGGGAACTCAAAGTTAATGAAAGTGGATTTTGATGCCGGTCAGTTAGATTAAAAATATGGAAAACGAACGCAAATCGCCGGAAGAACGGCAGAAAATGACGGACCTGGAGCGCATTCGACATTCGTGCGCGCACGTTCTGGCCACGGCCGTGGCCAAGCTCTGGCCCGACGCCCAGTTTGCCGCCGGGCCGCCGGTGGAAAATGGATTTTATTACGACGTGGAACTGTCGCACCGCGTCACGCCCGAGGATTTTCCGCGCATCGAGGAGGAAATGAAGCGGGTGGTGAAGGAAAACCAGGTGTTTGAGAAAGTGGTGGTCTCGCGCGACCAGGCGCTGGCCGACGCCCAAAAAGGCCGCCTGGCCGCGCTGGGCGAACGGCCCGTGCCGAGCAAGTTCAAGCTGGACATCGTCCAGAACATCCCCGAAGGCGAGCCGATTTCCTATTTCAAGAACGGCGATTTCGTCGATCTTTGCGCCGGCCCGCACGTCATGCGCACGGGCAACATTGGCGCGTTCAAGCTGACGCACCTCGCCAGCGCGTATTACAAGGGCGACGAGCGCAGCCCGCAGCTCCAGCGCATCTACGGCACCGCCTTCAAGAACAGAACGGAGATGGACGCCTACTTCACGATGCTGGAGGAGGCCAAGCGGCGCGATCATCGCAAAATCGGCCAGGAGATGGGACTGTTTATGCTCGACGCGGAATACGTCGGGCCGGGCTTGCCGCTGTGGCTGCCGAAAGGCGGGGCGATCCTGGAGGAATTGGAGAAATTGGCCAAGGAAACGGAATTCATCGCCGGCTACGTGCGCGTCAAAACGCCGCATATCGCCAGAGAGAAGTTGTATTTGACGAGCGGGCATCTGCCGATTCTTTACAAGGATTCCATGTTCCCGCCGATGGAAGTGATGGAGGGAGATCATCGGGAACGCATTGATCAAGCAGTCAAAATGCGCGCAGAGAAGCTTCGGCTCGAGAAGGACGAGGCGGTTGTTCACTCGGATCGAATCAAGGAATTGGAAGAAGGTATCGTCAAGCTCATCGCAAACGGCGATTTTCTCTCGGACAAGTATTACCTCAAAGCCATGAACTGCCCGCATCACCACCGCATTTTTGCGGCGGAGCCGCGCAGTTACCGGGATTTGCCGTTGCGGTTGGCCGAGTACGGCACGAATTATCGCTACGAGAAGTCGGGCGAATTGTTCGGCATCATGCGCGTGCGCTCGATGAACATGAACGACGCCCACATCTATTGCACCGAGGACCAGTTCGCCGCCGAGTTCAACGCGGTCAACGACATGTATCTGAAGTATTTCAAAATCTTCGGCATCGAGAAATACATCATGCGTTTCAGCACGCACGACCCCTCGCGCTTGAGCGGCGACAATGCCAAATTCGTCAACGAACCGGAACTTTGGAAAAAGACCGAAGACCTCGTGCGCCGGGTTCTCATTGAGTCAAAAATCCCTTACGTCGAAGTGCCCAATGAAGCGGCCTTCTACGGGCCCAAGATAGATGTGCAGGTCTGGAGCGTGATCGGGCGCGAATTCACCCTGGCGACCAACCAGGTCGATTTCGCCGTGCCGGCCAGGTTCGGGTTGAAATATCGCGACAAGGACAATTCGGAGAAGACGCCCTTGTGCATCCATCGCGCGCCGCTGGGCACGCATGAGCGGTTCATCGGTTTTCTCATCGAGCATTACGCGGGCAATTTTCCCCTCTGGCTGGCGCCGGAGCAGGTGCGCGTGCTGACCATTGGCGACGACGAGCCGCTGGTGGCTTACGCCAAAGCCATCGTCAGCGAACTGCGCGCGAGCTTCGTGCGCGCGGAAGCGGATCTTTCAACCAACAAGATCAACGGCAAAATCCAGGAGGCGGAAAAGGCGCGGGTTCACACCATGCTGGTAATCGGCCCGCGCGACCTGCAAGCCGGCGCCGTTTCCGTGCGCATCCACGGCAAAGGCAACGCCGGCGCGAAGCCGAAGGGGGAAGCGATGGCGGAGATAGTGGCGGCCATTCGGGAACGGCGCGCGTGAATTCCGGACATAGTCATCTGGTCTGACTCCATGGTTCTATATCCCAAAACCGCTCATTTCCGAAAAGACTCTTTCACCACGGCGCGAAGAGCACGAATTTTTGGGAAAGCCTAAGTCAGGGTGATTTTGTCTTCTTTTCTGAGGGTAACGATGGCTTTTTTCCAGTTCGGGGCGCGGCCTGCGAAGGGGGTGCGGTTGCGGCGCGCTTTGCCGCGCACGTTGAGGGTGTTGATCTTGATCACCTTGACCTTAAACAGTTCCTGCACCGCGTGGCGAATCTCGCTTTTGTTGGCGCGGCGGTCGGCCACGACGGTGAATTGATTGTATTTGTCCGATTGACGCGTGCCTTTTTCGGTCACGCGCACGGTCTTGATGATTTCAAAAGAGTTCATGTTATTCCCTGGCCAGCCGCTTTTCGACTTGTTCGAAGGCGCCGCGTGTAAAGACCAATTTTCCGCTGCGTAACACCTGGTAAGTGTTGAGCGATTCGCCGGTCGCCAACTCGACCCGGGCGATGTTGCGCGAGGCCAGCCGGAGATTCCGCTCTTCGGCGCCGGCCACAATCAGGGCGGTGCCTTCCACCTGCAAGGCGGAGAGCACACCCAGAAAGTCCCGCGTCTTGGGGGAAGGCAGTTTCAAATCATCGACGATCATAACATCGCCAGCCTTGAGGCGTTCGCTCAGGGCTTTGCGCAGCGCCAGTTGCCTTGCGCCGCGGTTGACCTTGAGGGAGAAATCGCGGGGCTTGGGTCCGAAGACCACGCCGCCGCCGCGCCACAAGGGAGATTGAAAGGAGCCTGCGCGGGCGCGCCCGGTGCCCTTTTGGCGCCAAGGCTTTTTGTTGGTGCCGGCGACTTCGCCGACGTTCTTGGTGCAGGCGGTGCCCATGCGCTGGGCGGCGTTGTAGGCAACCACCGTTTGGTGAACGGCCTCGGTGCCCCTGCCGTTTTCGATCAGCGCGAGTTTGATCTCCAGTTCGCCCTGGTCCTTGCCCTGCATGTCTTTGACCGTGAGCTTCATAAGCTATTTCTTCTTTGCTTCCGCCTTGGCGGGCGCGGCGGCGGCGGGTTTGCCCTTGGCCGCCGGCGCGGCTTGGGCGGCGGACTGGACTTCCAGTCGGCGCTTGGCCCGGGGGGAGCCTTTGGGCAGTTTCTTGGCTTCGCGAATGATGACGTAATCGTTGTTGGAACCGGGAATCGCGCCCTTGATCAACAATAAATTCTCGGCCTCGCGCACCTGGATGACCTGCAGATTTTGGGCGGTGCGGCGGACCTGGCCCATGTGGCCGGGCATTTTCATGCCGCGCATGACGGTGCCGGGAAACAGGCGCTGGCCAATGGCCCCGGAACGCCGGCGCCAGCCTTTGGCTCCGTGCGAGGCATCGCCGCCGCGGAAATTGTGCCGCTTCATGACACCTTCAAATCCCCGGCCTTTCGTGATGCCGATGGCATCGACAAAATCGCCCTGCGCAAAGATGCCCGGGCCGATCACGTCGCCGGGCTTGACCTGGAGGGTGAAATCGCGGAACTCGCTCACGCGTTTAGTCGGCTTGGCGGTAAATTTCTTGAAGTGGCCCATCAACGGCTTGGTGACGCGTTGCTCTTTTTGGTCGTCGAATCCCAGTTGCACGGCGTTGTAGCCGTCGGATTCGACCGTTTTGGTCTGGATGACGCGGTTGGGACCGACCAGGACGATAGTCACCGGCACGAGCACGCCGCGAGCGTCATAGACGCTGGTCTGGCCGAGTTTTTTTCCGAGAAGTCCGAGCATGGGAAAGTGCGGGGTTAAATCTTGATGGTGATGTCCACGCCGGCGGGCAGATTCAACTTTTTGAGTTCGTCCACCGTCTTGGCCGTCGGTTCGATGATGTCGAGCAGGCGCTTGTGCGTGCGCTGTTCGAAGGTTTCCTGTGATTTTTTATCCGAGTGCGGCGAGCGCAGGACGGTAAAGCGCTCGATGCGCGTGGGCAAGGGAATGGGGCCGGCCACACGAGCGCCGGTGCGCTTGACGGTCTCGACGATGTCGTGCGCTGACTGGTCAATGACGCGATGGTCAAAGGCCTTCAATCGAATGCGAATGCGTTGTCCCGCCATATAAAAAGAACAAATTTAAATTTTTTAAGTCCTGGCCGCCGGCTTCTTGCCTGCTTGCTCCAGGAGAACACTCAGGACACTCTCTGGAACTTTCTCGAATGTCAAGGGTTCCATCGAGTACGAGGCGCGCCCCTTGGAGAGCGACCGTATGGCCGTGGCGTAACCGAACATGTCCGCCAACGGCACATGCGCGTTGAGTATGGTCTGCCCGGCTTTGGCGTCAATCCCAATTATTTTGCCGCGGCGGCGGCTGATGTCGCCCATTAAATCTCCCTGGTATTCATCGGGTGTGGTCACTTCGACCTTCATGATCGGCTCCAGGAGGATCGGGTTGGCCTTCTTAAAGGCGTCCTTGAGCGCAAAAATGCCCGCCATCTTGAACGCATTTTCGTTGGAATCCACTTCGTGGAAGGAGCCATCGACGATCTCGACTTTAACATCGATGACCTGGTAGCCGGCATAAGCGCCGCTCCTGCAGGCTTCTTCGATGCCGCTAATGACCGCGGGAATGTATTCCCTGGGGATGGCGCCGCCGACGATCTTGTTGAGAATCTCGACGCCTTTNNCCGCCGGATTGCTTGATGTATTTGCCTTCGCCCTCGGCCGAACCACTAACCGTCTCGCGGTAAGCGATTTGCGGCGCGCCCGTGCTGGCATCGACTTTGAATTCGCGCTTGAGGCGATCGACGATGATCTCCAGATGCAATTCGCCCATGCCGGCAATGATGAGCTGGCCGGTTTCTTCGTTGTGAAAGCAACGGAAGGTCGGGTCTTCCTCGGCTAAACGCTGCAAGCCCTCGCCCAGCTTCTCATTGTCGGCTTTCGTCTTGGGCTCCACCGCCATGCTGATGACCGGTTCGGGGAAGGTCGGCGGTGAGAGCGTGACGTCAAATTCCTCGTCACACAAAGTGTCACCGGTCCAGATGTTGCGCAGGCCCACCAGCGCGGCGATGTCGCCGGCATAGACCTGGTCCACGTCCTTGCGTTCGCTGCCCTGAATGATCATCAGGCGCGCGACGCGCTCGCGGCGGCGGGTGCGCGGATTGTAAATGGTGTCGCCTTTCTTGAGCCGGCCGGAATAGACGCGGAAAAACACCAGTTTCCCCGCGTACACGTCGGTCCAGAGCTTGAAGGCCAGGGAACAGAATTTATTGTTGTCGTCCGGTTCGACCATCACGACGTTGTCGGTGCCCGGTTCGATGCCTTGGGCTGGCGGGATGTCCAGCGGGCTGGGCAAATAGTCCACGATGGAATCCAGGAGCGGTTGGACGGCCTTCTTTTTAAAGGCGGAACCGCACAGGACCGGGATCAACTCATTCTTGCATGTCAGGCGGCGAATGCCAGCCTTTAGAATTTGCGGCGGAACCGGCTGGTCATGAAGGACCAATTCGGCCACTTCGTCGTCCTTATCGGCGACGGCGTGCAGCAATTCGTGGAGAGCGGCTTTGGCTTCCTCCACCATCTCCGGGGGAATGTCGCCGATGACGTAGCTCAAGCCCTCTTTGGCCACCTCGCCCGCGCCCCAGGTGATGGCGCGCTGGCTGACGATGTCGATGACGCCCTGGAAATTTTCCTCCGCGCCGATGGGCAGATGAATTGCGAAAGCATAAGCGTTGAGCTTCTTGCGCATGTCGTTAAGGGCATTCTGGAAATTGGCGCCGATGCGGTCCATTTTGTTGACGAANNGCGCCGTCGAGCACGCGCATGGAGCGCTCGACTTCGGCGGTGAAATCGACGTGTCCCGGTGTGTCAATAATGTTGATGCGGTGGCCGTCGCCGGCGAAAAGCTTTTCCAGCGATTCTTCCTTTTTCTGTGTCCAATAGCAGGTGACGGCGGCCGCGGTGATGGTGATGCCGCGCTCGCGTTCCTGTTCCATCCAATCGGTGACGGTGTTGCCGTCATCGACATCGCCGATCTTGTGGATAAGCCCGGTGTAAAAGAGAATGCGTTCCGTGGTGGTGGTCTTGCCGGCGTCAATGTGCGCGGCGATGCCAATGTTGCGCGTGCGCTCCATCGTGTATTGGCGCGTGGGCGCGTTGACTCCCTTTTTTCCCTCTTCTTTCATTTCTAAAACGGCTTCTCTCATATAATAAAAAAGCCCCGCTGTATTCTCTGCGCCGGGGCGTTAACTCTGGTTGACTGATTACCAACGAAAATGCGCGAAGGCCTTGTTGGCCTGTGCCATCTTATGCACCTCATCACGTTTACGGATGGCGTTGCCCTGACCCTGGAAGGCGTCCAGGATTTCCGCCGCCAGCGCCTCCTTCATGGCTGCGCCCTTGCGCGCGTCGGCCAAATCCACCAGCCACCGCATGGCCAGCGATAATTGACGGTCCAACGGGACCTCCACCGGCACCTGGTAAGTCGCGCCGCCGACCCGGCGGGGCTTGACTTCCAGGCGCGGTTTGGCATTATCCACCGCGCGTTGCAAAATCTCCAGCGGATTGGTGGCCGGGTTCTTGGCCGCGATCTGATCGAATGCGCCATAAACGATACTCTGCGCCGTGGTCTTTTTGCCCTTGCACATGACCGTATTGACCAGGCGCGAGACCAAAGTACTGTGGTATTTGCTGTCTTCCACCAGCGGCCTTTTCACTGCTCGACGACGTCGGGACATAAATAAATTCAACTTGGCGGTGCTTCGGCCGGTTTAGGGGCAACTTTTGCCTCTTTGGGGCGTTTGACACCATATTTGGAGCGACTCACGCGCCGCTTTTCGACTCCCGCAGCATCCAGCGTGCCACGGACAATGTGATAACGCACGCCCGGCAAGTCCTTGACTCGTCCGCCACGCACGAGGACGATGGAGTGCTCCTGAAGGTTGTGGCCCTCGTCCGGGATGTATGCAATCACCTCGAAGCCATTGGTGAGGCGGACTTTGGCCACCTTGCGCATGGCCGAGTTGGGCTTCTTGGGTGTGCGCGTCATGACCTGGATGCAGACCCCGCGACGAAAAGGCGAGTTCTGCAAGGCCGGTGCTTTGGACTTGCTGCGCAATTTATTTCGTCCTTTTCGGACGAGTTGATTAATCGTCGGCATTTGAGCGTTAACGTTTTCCGTCCATTTTTCCCCACTAGGGAAACGGAGCGCGGAATATACTGAACTAACTCCGATGTGGCAACAGTTTTTTTCCAAAAACCTGCCTTTTGTCCAACATAGCCCTAAATTGGCCTTTTTCAATGGGGGAAAACCCCCAGGCCGGGGCCGGGGTGGCAGAGGATCGTCTTGTCACCCGAAGAAGATGTTCGATTGAGCCTTTTTTGCTTCCGGTGGCACCCATCATAAATGGCCTCCATGAATTGCGAAAACTAACGACCAGTTGCCTGAGTTAAAGCCCTTCACAGATGGATTTAGCGGCCCACAGCCAGGGTGAGGATGCCGAAGGCGAATTGGTCGGCGGTGGTGGCGGTGGCGCGGAGGACGAGGTTGGTCCAGGGCAGCGCGGATGGAGGCGTGAGCGTGCAGGTGAAATGGATTCCGCTCAAGCTGGCCTCGGCGGCGGTGAGGATGAAGTCGTTGGCGCGGGCGCAGTTTTCCGCTGAAGGCGGGCTCGCTTTGTCCACGCCAGCCGGTTCCGCACTGCTCGGCCGTTCAAGGGTCACATGGACAGTGGCGCCGGCGAGGCGGTCGGGAATCGTGCCGTCCACAGTAATCGGTTGGCCGGCGACGACGGAGGGCGGGGTTTGCAGCGTGACATCCAGCGGAGGAATCGGCATGCGCAGGGCCGGATCGCCAAAAAGCAGCCACATTTCCAAATGCTCGCGGCGTTGGACGGACAACGGGACTTTGCCTTTGGCGCCATCAATTTGATCGAGAAGCCGGAAGGTCAGTTCGTCCATCGGCCCTTCGGCCAGGCCGGCTTGGACATTGAGCCAGTAGGCGCCGAGGCGCGAGGGAAACGGAGGTTTTGCCAGCGGCTGCATCAAGCCTTCCAGAGCCAGCTTTCCCATGGCGCTGTAGCTTTCGCTGGTGGCGCCCATCACGGCCACAGGGCCGGCGGGGTTGCGCATGGCGGCCAGGCCAAAGCCCTCGCCTCCAGCGCCGCGCAGTTGACACGCGAAACAACCGCAGGTGAAAAAAACTCCCGCCCCGCGAGGAGTCCGCGCCAGCGCGAGGTCGTCGCGGCTGATCCATTGGTCGCCCGTGAGCCATATCGCGGGCGCCGAGGAATGGACGAGGAAGAGAGAAAAGAGTTCCCCGTCCTCCAGCGACTTGAGCGCGGTGTCGTGGAGAAGCGCGGCTGGCATCTGGAAGCGGGAGGCGGTGGCACTTTCGGCGCGAACAGTCCATAAAGGGTGAATCTGCGCCAGGCCGGCGGCGAGGGCGGGATCCACCATCATGTTACCGAGGGTGCCGCCGCCGGGATCGCCCATGAAGAGGAACAATCGATGCCGCCACGCGCCGGGCCGGGTATCGTCTTCGAGGTTCAAGGTCTTTTGCACCATGGCGCGGGCCTGCTCCGCGTTGGCGGCGGGGAAGCGGCCAACAGCGACGGTGGGTCTGCCGTTGGTGTCGGGAAGGCTGTAAGCGTAATCGCCGGGCTGATCGCGCATCCGGCCGACCGTTCCCGGCAGCGCGGGAACGACGGTTTGCAAGGCGGCGTCGGAATTGGCGGCGATCACGTCGCCGGCGAGCAGGACAAGGCTGACGCCGGGGAATTGGGCGCAGAGGTCCTTGAGGCGCGCTTGGAGCGGGGCGCCATCGCCCGCTTGAATTTGAGCGGCCGTGAACGCGTTGGGCGTTTCCAGCACAACGACATTGAGGCCCTGGGCGCGGCGGCGTTCGATGAGCGGGTCCAAGCAAGGACGCAACGCGGGTGCGGCAACGACAATCCATTGGGTGGATTGAGTCTCAGCGGCTCCGGATAGCGCAATCCAAAGAACCGCGCCGGCCGTCAATGCTAATACTGGTTTAGGCATGGCTTAAAAAGTGTTTGGCTTGCGAATTGACCACTGGGCTTGGCGCAGGCGGAAGTCTTCGGAGAGCTTGACCCAGCCGATGACAATGAAAATCGCGTCGATGGCCAGGGTGGGCACGCAAAGGGCGATCATGGGCAAAATCACCACAATCAAAATCGTCAACCCCGCCGCCATGTTTGGCCGTTGCAGAGACAACCCCAGCCACATCCCAAACCAGCCAATGGCGAAAAAGTCGGCCACGCTGTTGGGGATCACTTTGAAACTTAAACAATAGTAAAAAAAGATGCCCAACGGAAACGCGCTCGGGCCAGTATTGCCGAAAAATCCGGCGCCCTTCGATATTGAATAAACGAGTGCGGCCACGTGCGCCGCGAGCAAGATGATCAGGGGCCACAGGAACACCCGTCGCAAAAGCATCCACTGACCCGCTACAACCGCCCGCATTGTCAGCGGGGTGCAGCAGAGCAATTCCAGCGCCCCGGTGCGGCGCGCCTCGGCAAAAAAACGGCAGGCCTGAATCGCAAAAAAGACTTTGAGCAGGAAATAAAACGGCCACACCGCGTAACCGCTCAAAGCAAGGCCCATCGGCCCCGACTCCTCCAGCAAAATCAGCACGGCTACCGCCGCAAGCGCCAGCAACCATACCACCCAGCGCAAACGTCGTGAATCGTCCAGCAGCCAGAGCACCGGGTTGACATCCAGCAACCTGGCGCGGCGGACGGCGCTGGAGCCGATGAGATTCCGCGTGAAAACGCTTGTCCAGGCGATGCTCGTTTTGCCCTTGTCAACAAACGCTCTCAACCGCCAGCCAGCCCATCCCAAAAATAACCAGCCCGTCAAGTGGGAGACGGCCAGGGATTCCCAAAACGCGCGAGCCTTGCGAAAATAACCCGCGTCCGACGCCAAAAAGAACGGCTCAAACGGGCTGATCTTGCCCACGTAGTCCAGGCCCGTGAACGAAGCAAGGCCTGTCAGGGCCAGCCATATCACCAGCAACACGATGGAGCCGGCCATGGCGCGAGTGGAGGATTGGCAGAAGGAAGAAATGAGCATCGCCGCCGTCACGGAAAAAAACAAAAGATTGAGCAGCGCCAGGCAGGTCCGCCAAAACTCGGCGCCCGCCACCCCGCCCGTCAGCAGGCAAAGGGCCAGCACGGGAAAAACGGCCAGCAATCCGTAAAAGGCATTGAGTGAAACGGCCACGAACTTGCCCAGCACGACATCGTGGCCCTTCAAATCTGTCAAAAATAAAAGACCGAGCGTCCCCTCCCGCCGTTCCTCGCTCAGGCAATCGGAAGCCAGAAAAACACCGGCCAGCAAGGTCGTCAGCAACGCGTACCACGACAGAATGGTGAACATGTAATGGCCGATGCCGCTGGAGGACGGGCCGGCGATGGCAAACATCAGCATGTAGAAGAACCCAATCGCGATGCCCAGCAAGGCGGCGGCGCCGCGCGCGTAATAGGTGCTCTTGCGTCGGGCCGACACGCGCAATTCCCTTTGCACGATGGGCAAGAAGCTCACCGCGCCTCCGCCAGCACCGGGGCGGGATTCGGGGCGGATTCCGGCGTGCGCTTGCGCGCCAGGCCCTCGGCCACGATGGTCCTGAATTCGGCGCGCAGTTTGAGCAACGCGCCCAGACCAAAATAGAGGTCGGCAGCCAGCCCAAACAATATCCAGAAAGTGAATGCGGCGCTGATCGGATCGTTGGTGTTGGCGGCCGTGCTCCACAAGAATATGGCCACGACAAACATCACGCCAGGCAGCACCAGGATGCGCGTCAAGGCCAGGAGGGCGGCGCGATTAGGTTTGCGGTTAATCAAGCCCAGCCGCATGCCGACCCAACTCAAGGCCGTCATGTCCGCCGCCAAAAAGCCGCCGAGCAATAGATGAAACGCCAGGAAGGCCCGGCGTTCCCCAGCTTCCCACCGCCGCATCTCGACGATCAGGAAAATTAGATTGGCCAGCAGGACCGCAGCCGTCGGCGGCCCAAATTGACGCCACAATGCCAAAAGTTGTCCGCGCACGATGTCCTTTTCGTGCAACGGCGTGCTTAAAAGCAACTCCAACCCGCCGCTGTGCCGGTCCTCCGAGAGCGTCCGGCTGGCTTCCGCCGCCAGCCACGCTTTCAAGACAAATCCGGCCGGCACAAGCAGAAGGAAATCCATGCCGGGGTCCCAAAGGCTGGAGGAGAACCAACGTGAATACCGCGACCAAAGCAGGGTCAAAACGGCCAGCATCAACCAAACCAGCAGCCGCTTGCGGCCGGGCCGGGCCACACGCCACAAAAAGGGATTGACCTCCAGCAAGGCCCTCCGTGTGCGGACGCTCTGAACAGGAGCGGCGCCCCGCCGCCACGGCATCCTCTTGCCAACCGCCGCGTCTTGCCATGACCACGGCACGATGCGGCAGGCCAGCCCAAAAAAGATCCAGGCATACAATTGTGTGACGGCGGCGTTTTCCCAGAAATAGGCATGAGGATTTTTGCTGTAGATGTCGTCGAACGCCAAGAAACAACCGGCGGCCGGACTGGAGAGCAGCGCGCCGTGCAGGTACTGGAAATTCCTGAGCTGGCTCAAAATCGGCCCTCCCACTACCAGAGTCAGACCAATCAGGATCGACAACCCCAGCGCCCAGTTGTCCTTGCGGCAGAGAGCGGAGACGAAGAGGCCGATGCTGAGAGAGAAAAACAAAAGATCGATGGACACCAGCACCACGCGCAACATTTCGGCATGAGTCACCCCGCCCAGGACAAATGGGATGGCCAGCATCGGCACCACCGCCAGCATGCCGTAAAAGGCGTTGACGGACGTGGCGGCCAGTTTGCCCAGGACCACGTCGTGTCCTTTGAGGTCCGTCAGAAAGAGCAGGCCCAGAGTCCCTTCCCGTTTTTCCTCGCTCAGGCAATCGCAGGTCACCAGCATGCCGGCGACGGTGGCGTAGAGGAAGACCACCGTGCTGACAACGGCAAACAAATTAGCGCCGACCGTTTCATTCGTATCTCCCGCGGCCAGCAAAACCCACGCGGCTAAAGCGGCCCCGATCAGCGCTCCCACAAAACGGCCCCAGTACGTGCCGCGCCGACGCGCCGCCACGCGCAGCTCCCGTTCCACGACCGGCAGGAAGGTCATTGGGTTCCTTCCAAGAGAGGCGTGTCGCCGGCCTCGGCCTCAGCCCGGAATTTCGGGCCGACCCCTTCGGCCACCACTTTGCGGAACCATTCGGCCAGGCGCGTATTGGCGCTCTGCGCGAAGAAAAACCCCGAGGCCAGTCCGAGAATGTTGGTGAAAATGAGCACGCTGTACGGATGGGGCGCGCCGCCGGAGGCCGTGAAGTCAAAGGCGAAGAAAAGCAGGTACGGGACCAATAGGATTTGCAACAACGCCAAGGCGGCGGCGCGGTTGGGCTTGCGCTGGACCAGTCCCAGCCACATGCCGATCCAACTCAACGCCAGCAAATCCACCAGCAGCGATCCGCCGACGATCAAATGCAGCCCGACCAGCAAGTTGCGCTGCTCGATCATGCCGGCCCCTGGCGGCAGTTTAATGACCTCCATCATCAGGAGGATCATGTTGGCCAGGAAGATGGCGGCCGCAGGCTCGGCGAACTGCCGCCACAAGGCCAGGCGCTGGCCTTTGATAATCTCCTGTTCCGGCAGCGGCGTGGTCAAAAGGAGTTCCAGGGCGGCATTGCGCCGGTCGGCCGAGAGCGTGGCGCTGGCCTCCGACGCCAGCCACGCTTTCAAGACCACCCCCGCCACGAGCAAAGTGAGAATGTCCTTGGTAACATCAAACCGGGTCACTGGAAGAACGCTGTCCACCGCGAACCACAGCAGGGCCACCGCCAGCAGGGCCAGCCACACCACCGTCCGTTGCAGGCCCGGCCGCGCGGCCCGCCATAAGAACACGTTGACGGCCAGCACCTCCTTGCGCTCGGCCGTGCCGCGCACGGATTTGATTTTGACCAGCCGCCGCCGCTGGGACTCTCTGCCCGCGGAGGAATCCTGCCAGGAACGCGGCACGATCCAGCAGGCCAGGCCCAGCAACGACCAGGCATAGATTTGCGTCAGCAGGAAATTGAGCCAGAACCAGCCGCGTGGATACCGATGATAGAAATCCTCAAAGGCCGCGAAACAGCCGAACGCCGGGCTGAAGATGAAACCCGCATCGGGATGGGCGATGTGGAAAGCATGGACGCGGGCCAGCGCCGGAATGGCGGCCAGCAAGACGACCGACAAAATCGCGGCCAGCCCGAGGGAACGGTTGTCCTGGCGGCAAACGGCGGAAGCGAACAGGCCGGCGCTGAGGAAGAAGAACAAAAAATTGACCGCCACCAGCACCACCCGAGCGACCTCGCTGCCCGTGACCGCCCCCAAGTCGATGGAAACGGCCAGCACCGGCGCCACCGCCAGCACTCCGTAAAACGTCTTGACTGATGCCGAGGCCAGCTTCCCTAACACGACGTCGTAACCCTTCAAATCCGTCAGGAAGAGCAGGCCGAGGGTTCCTTCTCGCTTCTCCTCGCTGAGGCAATCGCCGGTCGCCAGCAGGCCGGCCAGGGCGGCATAAGCGAACACCAGCGCCGCCAGGATGCGGAAGACGATGGCGCCATTTGGCGCGCTGCCGTTGTTGGCCGCGGCCAGAATCCAGGCCGCCACGGCCCATCCGACGACGGCCGCAGCCAGTCGGCTCCAGTAAGTGCCGCGCCGGCGCGCCGCCACGCGCAATTCCCGCTCAACGACAGGAAGCAAAGTCATGCCGGGGACATTGTTCCGCTTTTGCCGTCGCAAGCCAAGGCGATAAGCGGGGCCTGGCTCACCGTCCCGCCGACTTGCCGCGCCCAAGCGCAGCCCACGACACGGTAGGGCGAGACAGCCCGCAAAGCGGGCCGCTCTTAATTTGT